>CAMLPA010000144.1 GCA_946481605.1 uncultured Flavihumibacter sp.
TAAATAAGGGCCTTGTAGTACAATGGATAGTATAAGAGTTTCCGAAGCTCCAGATACAGGTTCGATTCCTGTCAAGGCCACCAGAACCCATTTTCGCAAAAAAATCGAACTTCTTATAAAAGCGTTCCTTCGAACGCTTTTATCTTTTTAAGCGGTTTTCATCCCGGTAATCACTATTTCCTTTCTTCCAGTAAAATCTCATTAGCAAATTAACGTTCACCTCCAATAATGTTCTTTCTGTGCTCCATGCCCAGGATGCCAGATTATTGATAATGGATTGCAGTGTTTGACTATGCTTAGTTAGTTTATACTGGACCGATATGGGCTGCGTATCCAGCACCGTTCTTTTAACGAACGTGTACTTCCTACTCGTTGAAGAAACCGGATTTGACGCGGTTGACACAGGATCACTTGCTGAATCCTGGCGCTTCCAACCCGGGCAACCTGCTTAAACGCTGAAGCCCTCAGCAACGCACTCACGAATGCGCACACCGATTCAGCCCCAAGGCGCAGGGATGAATTCATACAGGTTATGATGCAAATGGCCTGGCCCGATGACGCGGACACAATGACGGAAATTACCCGGTACTTAAATACCCGGTAAATCTGGCATTTATGTTTCAAGGCTAAAAACCGCAAATGATCAGTCAATTCTATGGAGCCGGCATACAAACTACTCCGGTAGCTTTAACAGGCCATTCATTTGAAAACGCTGATCATTTTTTATGCGCAAAGTCCTAACAATTGCTTTCTGTACATTGTCCACCGCCATCTCTCTAACGCTTAACGCTCAGGTATTAAATAAACTACGCCTGCTGGACCAGTTCGACTTCTGGCAGAACAAAGACTGGGAATGGTATAAAACAAATATTCCTTTCTTTGAATCGCCTGACAAGGAGCTTGACATCACTTATTACTACCGTTGGGAAATGATGACAGCACACATGGTGTACGGCGCGCCAGAAGTGGGTTATTCGTTTACGGAATTTATAGACCGCCCCTGGTGGTCGGCCAAATACGGCGCCATCAGTTGCGCGGCAGGACATCACCTGTATGAAACCAGGTGGCTCCGCGATGCACGGTATTCAAAAGATTATGCGCGGTACTGGTTCAAAACCGTTCCCGACCAGGTAAGGAATTATACCACCTGGATGGCGGATGCGATGTACCAATCTTATAAAGTACACTTCGACCAACCTTTTATTGTTGCGCTTAAAGACGACCTTATCAGGAATTACGAAGGATGGGAAAAAGAACGGTGGGTACAGGAAGAATCCCTTTTCGCCTGGGACGGCATGCACGATGGCATGGAAACCAATATCAACAGCAGGCAAACACCACAGTGGTTTGAAGGCGCTCCCGGTTACCGCCCCACGCTGAACAGTTATATGTGGGCCGACGCGAACGCCATCGCTGCCATTTCGCAGATGACGGGCGATGAGCACACCGCAACACTTTACCACCGGAAAGCCGCCACCATCAAAGAAAACCTGCAGCAAAAATGCTGGGATTCCACAAGGCAGTTTTTCTTTCACAGGTTCAAAAAAGATGAAGAAGGCGGCATAAAAGCCAATACCCTCACCTACCAAACAGGCAAGTTCGCGGGCAACCCGCACGGTCGTGAAGAGATCGGTTTCATCCCCTGGTATTTTGATCTCCCCGATCCTGGTTATGAAGCGGCATGGAAATTTCTGATGGACCCTGAATATTTTTTCGCCCCGTTCGGCCCCAGAACCGTGGAGAAAAACGATCCCATGTTCCTGATCTCGAAGAACTGCTGCGCCTGGAGCGGAAACGCCTGGCCATTCGCGACCGCGCAAACACTCAAGGGTATGGCCAACCTGATCAGAAATTATCGCCAATCTTACATTACGAAGGAAGATTATTTTGAACAGTTGAAAATTTTCAGTCTTACTCACAGAAAATATCAAAAGCCTTATATCGCGGAAGCAAATCATCCCGAAACCGGTTCCTGGGATGGACATGATGTTCAGGGCCACAGCGACCATTATTTTCACTCCGCATATATCGATGAAGTAATTACAGGCTTGATGGGGTTATGCCCCAAAGCATCTGATTCACTGGAAATAAATCCATTACTCCCGGAAGATTGGAACTACGCAGCCCTTGATAATGTGAGGTACCACGGCAGAAATCTTTCCATACTATGGGACAAAACCGGTACGCGATACGGTAAGGGAAAAGGGCTCATCGTTATCTCGGATGGAAAAGTAATTGCACGGTCGCCGGAACTGAAGAAAATGAACATCCCATTCGCTCCCGGAACAACGGATCAGTACACCTCGGACCAGGTTGTTAATTACGCCGTCAACAACGAAAGGGGACAATACTATCCAGCCGCCATCGCCGCATTTCCAGGGGTAGGCAACAACAGCCTCGCGAAAATGAACGACGGGCAATACTGGTACTACAATGTAACCACCAACAGATGGAGCAACCTTTACGACAAAAGCAAAACAACCTGGGCAGGCATCGACTTTGGCGCGGAAAGGAAAATTCATACCGTGAAAATGTACTTCACGGAAGATTCTGCCATACAGGCTCCGGCAGCCATAACCTTACAATACTGGAACGGAAAAGCATGGTCGCCCATTCCCGGCCTGTCGCCGGCGAAAGCCATCCTAACCAGGCAGGCGACTACTTACAATTTCAAAACTTTAAGTACTTCAAAAATAAGGGCGCTGTTAACCCCGAAACCTGGTAAAGCCGTGGCCATTTCAGAATTTGAAACATGGGGACCTTTCGAAAAAGGACGGCCGGTGCCCGACAAAGCGCCGCAGGTAAACCCCGACCTGCAGATAGCCATTAACGCTACCATACAGGCTTCGTATACTTCAAAGTTTGACAAAGTATCGGCGATTAACGACGGTATAGAAAATCCCGCTGAACGGTGGACAGCCTTTGAATCGCCTAACACCCAGGATACCATCACTTTCAGTTTGCGCAAGCCAATGGCATTGAATACGGCGCATGTCTTCTTTTACAACGATAAAGGCGGTGTTCAGCCACCCAAAGGATACAAGGCGGAATACCTGGAGAACGAGAGTTGGAAAAGTGTCCAAAAGCCACTTTCCAGTCCTGAAGTACAGGTGGAAGGCATGAACATACTCCATTTCGAACCCATTACCACCAGTAAGATCAGGTTCATATTCCAGCACCGCGGCAATAAGGCATTCACAGGCATCTATGAATTGAAGCTGCTGCTGGAAAAATAAACAGCGCTTGTTTTCAGGTTAAGTTGTCATGCGAAATCGCCTCCGGCTCCGGAAGTGATGTCGCATGACCCTGTACCTAATCCATGGGCATGTACATAAAATTTCTGAACGACACAGTTCCTTCGCCTATGGAACAAAGGGCGATCCGCATTCCCAGGAATCCGCCCAGTACATTGTGGTGGAAACCGGAAACCTCCAAAGAGTTCTCGATCTTCATCCATTCTTTCCCATCACATCTGTAATACATATCCACGGTATTGTTCCTGTTCAATAAACGCAGGTGTACGTTTTTACCGAATACATTCTTTTCCGTTTCAAATTGCCATCCTTTAATGTTCGCAAGTATATTCCCGTTTTCGGCGAGTATGCCGGAATAGGTACCACCATTGTAGAAAAAAGATAAACCTCCGGTGGCATTACCATGCAGCGTGAGTTCAACCTGTACCATATAGGAATGGTGCGATGGCACCACCAGCAACGGCGATGAATTGCCTATACTATTGCCCTTTCCTTTTAGTACCAGGGCACTGTCTTTCAGATAGAACCGCTCCTTTTCATACGTGCCGAAGAACCTCCACTGGGGTTTCAGTTCTTTTCCATCAAAAGCATCATTCAGGGTAAAGGAAGTACGGGACTGCGCACCGGAAGGCCTACGGACAGGCTGATCCTCTTTTGCGCCCTCTTTGATTTTGTACCATCCGTCTTTCGTCCATTCCAACGGCAACAGCAATGTTTGCCGGCCCATATTGTAAAATCCTTTTTCGTAAGCATGAAACATCATCCACCAGTTGCCCTGTGCATCTTCAAACGGTGTGCCGTGCCCTTTCGACCACCACCTTTCGTTCAGGTCAGTTGTACGGACAACGGGATTATGCGGCGCATTTTCCCAGGGACCAAATACAGACTTCGACCTTGCCGATATGATCATGTGTCCGGTGGCGGGCCCGGCCGTTCCGCCTTCGGCTACGGTCAGGTAATAATATGCTCCCCGCTTCACCAGTTTCGGCCCTTCCATGCAAAAGCATTCTATAGACCATTCCCTGGGAATGGGCCAACCAGCATAAGCATGCTTCGCTTCACCGGTCACAGATAACCCGTCCTCTGAAAGTGGCACGAAACCACCATTGGCAAAATACAGGAAACGCCTGCCCTGTTCGTCCACCACATGCCCGGGATCGATATTATTGATGCCCAAATCCACCGGGTCACTCCACGGGCCGTTGATGGCGTCGGCCACCACTACGTGAATTTTGTTGTTGGCGGGAAAATAGATGTAATACTTATCCCCGTACTTCACCAGATCCGGCGCCCAAACAGAGCCGATGTTCCTGGAAAGTGCAAGCGTTACCGGCTCCCAATTGATGAGGTCAACAGAGTGCCAGATCAGCAACCCGGGGTAATATTCAAAAGAGGAATGCACCACATAGTAATCGTTACCGTCACGAAGGATGGACGGGTCCGGGTAATCTCCCGCGAAAACGGGATTGGTAAAATAGCCGTCCCCCTTCTTATTGGGCGTGGTCTGGTATTGCGCGTTTGCCGCTACCACGATACATGCAAGCAAAAAATTCAGTACGACCCATTTCTTTATCATAATGATCATCAGTTACGACAACTGGTTATTTAACGGTAAGCTTTACTGATTGTCTGATATCTCTTGATGATGTGCCAATGTGCAGTAAAAAATCCCCAGGCTCCACCACCCACGCCTTTTTAATCTCGTCATAAAAAGCAAGATCCTTCACATTCACACTCAGTTCAATTGTTTTAGATGCACCCGGTTGCAGGAATACTTTTTCAAATGCTTTCAACTCCTTTTCAGGACGCAACACAGAACATACGGGATCACTGCTGTACAACTGAACTACTTCGGCCCCATATACTTTTCCGGTATTCTTCACCGTGAGTTTAACCTTTACAACGTCATTGGAGGCATAAACCGCCTTATCAGTAATGCAACCACTGATGGAAAAACTGCTATAGGACAGGCCGAAACCGAATGGGAACTGTGGTTGTATTTTTTTAGTATCGAACCACCTGTAGCCTACCAGTATATCTTCTTCATAATGCACTTTCAGGTCGCGACCTGGAAAATTACCCAAAGCATGTGCCGGAGACTGTTCCAGCGAAACAGGAAGTGTGAAGGGCAGTTTTCCCGAAGGATTTGCCTTTCCACTCAACAGGTCCGCCACGGCGTTCCCCGCTTCCATACCGCCGTACCAACTCCACAGGATGGCGGGAACACGGTGTACGATCCCCGTCAGACTTACCGGAGAACCAGCGATTACCACCACAATTGTATTAGGATTGGCTTTCGCCACTTCGCTGATCAGTACATCCTGGCCGTAAGGCAGGTTCATGTGTTGCTTGTCGAAGGATTCGGAATCGTAGTCGTGGTTGAGACCGCAGAACACAATGGCCACTTCCGATTTTTTCGCAGCAGCCACGGCTTCATCGATCAACCGCCAGTTAATGGTATCGGCTCTTTTCTGCCCGGCATTGCTGCCTTCATTGAAGGAGGATTGCTTTTCATACCCCTGCGCAAAATTAATGGTGATCGTTTCACCAAATTTCTGTTGCAGGGCCTGCAGCGGTGTTACTTCATACAATGCCTTGATTTCAGAACTCAACCCTCCGCCACAATGGGTTCTTGTAGCATTGTCGCCGATCACTGCAACAGAACTGATTTTTGAAAAATTCAATGGGAGCACGTTCCCTTTGTTTTGCAACAAAACAGCCGCCTCCACAGCGGAATTATAGGCCGCCTTCTGGTGTGCGGCTGTATTCATAACACCTGTTTTTCTGCCTTTACTGTCCAGCATTTTCGTACGTAGCATTACGCGTAGCATGTTTGCCACCTTTTCGTTCACCACGCTTTCAGGTACTGTGCCCTGCTCCACGGCTTTCAGCAATGGGTCGGCGAAGAACCATTGGTTGTAATCCGCTTTATCGGTACCCATTTCGAGGTCAAGACCTGTAAGGGCGGCTTTCACCGTAGAATGCGCCGCGGCCCAGTCGGTCATCAGGACACCATCAAAACCAAACTCTTTGCGGAGAATGGTGCGGTTAAGGTATTCGTTTTCCGAGCACCAATCGCCACGGAACTTATGGTATGCTGCCATTACAGTAAGTGCACCGCCTTCCTGCACGGAAGCTCTGAACCCTGGCAGGTAAATTTCCCGCAACGCCCTTTCGCTCATGGTCACATCCACTGTACCCCTGTTTTCTTCCTGGTTATTGGCGAGCCAGTGCTTTACACTTGCGGCCACATCTTTGGATTGCAGCGCTTGAATATAGGCAACGGACATTTTTGAAATGAGCAGAGGATCTTCGCTCATGTATTCGAAGTTGCGGCCGCAAAGCGGGGAACGGATGATATTGATGCCCGGCCCCAAAAGGATATCCTTCTTACGGAACCGCGCCTCTTCGCCGAGTACAAGTCCCCGTTCGTGTGCAAGCCGTGTGTTCCAGCTGGCGGCCAGCGCCGTTCCAGGCGGGAAGCAGGTAGCGGAATCATCCGTTTGACCGGTATAGTTCCAGTCGTGCCGGTTGATCTCTGCACGCACGCCATGCGGCCCATCGCTGAGCGCCAGCTCCGGTATGCCCAGGCGGGAGATGCCCGGAACATAAAATTTTGAATTGGCATGGAGCAGACTCAGTTTTTCCTGCAGTGTCATCTGCGCAATCAATGCTGCGATCCGCTTTTCTTCTTCCTGCTTTCGCCCGGCACTGTTTTGAGCAATTATAGCATTGCCGGAAAACAGGAGCAGCATAGAAAGAACAACGATATGATTTCTCGTTAACCTGAATACATTCATCTTTTTATCCTTTACTTCTTGCTTTTAATAAGTTTCACCAATACAACATCGTTCTCCTGGATATCCAGTTTGTGCGAGAAATCCCTGCCTGATTTCACAGTGATTTGTCTGGTAAAAACGGGGCGGCCATCATTTTCTTTTTTCATTTTTTCTACCTGCTGTTTGCTGAGCTGGCCGGGTCTTCCCATATCAATATAGGCGGTATATGCATCGTTGATACGGTAACCTACTTTGTACACTTCCATCGTATAATTTCCGGATGGAACGTTGGACAGGTTTACAGTTACTTCCCCTTTAGATTGCGCAGGAAGGTCCTGTATGTAATATTTCTGGTTGTGTGTGGAATCACCTGGATGGGTATTCGTAAAATCCCAGAACAGCAATTGAACGCCGCCATTTTCATCTTTACATGCCCAGGAACGGCTATCGGCATTCGCCAGTTCCGTTCCGCCCAGTTTGTTCAGGTACTGATACGCGTAGAACGCCGGTTTATTGATGCCCTGAATGGTCAATAACCCGAAGCCGCCATGAAAAGGCGTGTAGCGCGGGCCAGGTTCTTCAAAAATATCGGTGAACACCCAATACGACATGGATTGCGCCGCATCGCCCACCTGTTTTAACTTGTCGAGAATGTATGCCGCTTCGTGGTAACTATCGTGCAAAGGATCAGCGGGTGTATAAGATGAGCTCCATTCCGTGTAATGCAGTTCGAGGTGCTTCATGGCTGATTCGGAAATCTCTT
>CAMLPA010000145.1 GCA_946481605.1 uncultured Flavihumibacter sp.
ATCAACAATTACAAGAAAACCTGCCTGCTGAACGGGTACGATGATATCGACTACCTGTTAAGCATACGCGAAGATATTGAAGCGTACGAAAAACAACGCTGAATCAGCCTACACTAAAACACCTCCTTGAAATGAAAAAGAAAGTCGCGGTAATATATGGAGACGGGATCGGTCCCGAAGTCACCAAGCAGTCGATGAAAGTACTGGATGCCATTGCACAACGCTTTGGCCACGAGTTTGAATATGAGTTCTGCCTGATGGGCGCCGATGCCATCGACAAAACCGGTTCTCCCCTTCCCGATGAAACACTCGAAGTAGTACTGAACAGCGACGCGATCCTCTTCGGAGCGATCGGTCACCCCAAATATGACAATGACCCGTCCGCTAAAGTACGTCCTGAACAAGGGCTGCTGAAACTGCGGAAATCTCTGCAATTGTTTGCCAACATCCGCCCGGTAACTACGTACCAGGCACTGCACCATCTCTCCCCCCTCAAACCCAAAAACCTTGAGGGGGTAGATGTGGTCATCTACCGCGAACTGACTGGTGGTATCTATTTTGGTAAGAAAGAACTTTCCGAAGATGGTAACACCGCTATGGACGACTGTACCTATCACCGCCACGAGATCGAACGCATCGCCAAACTCGCATTCGAGCAAAGTATGCAGCGCCAGAAAAGGCTGACACTGGTTGACAAGGCCAATGTATTGGAAACTTCACGCCTATGGCGCGCCGTGGTACGCGAAATGGCCGCGAACTATCCTGAAGTAACCGTTGATTATATGTTCGTGGACAACGCCGCGATGCAGATGATCGTGAACCCCAAACAATTCGACGTGATCCTCACCGAGAACATGTTTGGCGACATCATCAGCGACGAGGCCAGCGTGATCACCGGATCACTGGGTATGTTGCCCTCCGCATCCGTGGGAACCGGTACCGCCATGTTCGAACCCATTCACGGTTCTTATCCCCAGGCCGCAGGAAAAGACATCGCCAACCCCCTTGGCTCCATTCTTTCCGCCGCCATGATGCTCGATTACTTCAACATGTTTGAAGAAGCGAAACTGGTACGTGCCGCTGTGGAATGGACTTTGGAAAACGGATTTGTAACGAAGGACATTGACCCGGTGAACAATTATACCACCACCACCATTGGTGACCTGGTAAAAGATTTTGTGGAGAATAAAATTCCCTCGGCGATCAACAAGAGCAACCTGTCGCTGAGCAAATCCACCATCATCTGAAATGAACAGGAACGAAAATAAATTTTGGAGCAAGGCAGCCAATTGCTATGTTTGCAATACAGCAGAATCGCTATGTTCAGAAAAGGAATCAATATTAATGTCGTAAACATCGTTGCAGTGGTCATTACCATTGTGGCTGTCATTATTATTATTCCGGAACATCCAGGCGAGCTGTCAATGTAGCATTAGTAAGCACAACATAAAGGCCCGCCTCTCAAAAGGCGGGCTTTTTTCATTTATATCAATACTAACCAAGAATGGCACAGGAACTGAACAAGTACAGTAAAACGATCACACAGGATCCCACGCAACCAGCGGCGCAGGCCATGTTGTACGGGATCGGTCTGACGGATGAGGACCTCGCGAAGGCGCAGGTGGGCATTGTAAGCATGGGCTACGATGGCAACACCTGTAATATGCACCTGAACGAACTCGCTGCCGTCGTCAAAAAAGGCGTATGGGAACAGGACCTTGTTGGTCTCGTCTTCAATACGATCGGGGTGAGTGATGGCATTTCCAACGGAACCGATGGTATGCGCTACTCCCTGGTGAGCCGTGATGTAATTGCAGATTCCATTGAAACCGTTTGCGGCGCACAATATTATGACGCACTGATCGCGCTGCCGGGTTGCGATAAGAACATGCCCGGCTCCATCATCGCGATGGGCAGGCTGAACCGTCCGGCCATTATGGTGTACGGTGGTACCATTGCGCCAGGCCATTACAAAGGCCAGGACCTGAACATTGTGTCTTCTTTTGAAGCCCTTGGTCAGAAAATCGCCGGTCAGTTGGACGAAGCTGATTTCAAAGGCATCGTGATGAACTCCTGTCCCGGTGCCGGTGCCTGCGGTGGTATGTACACAGCGAACACTATGGCCTCCGCCATTGAAGCGCTGGGTATGAGTCTCCCCTATTCTTCTTCCAATCCTGCGCTGAGCAAGGAGAAGAAAGAAGAATGTGTTGCCGCGGGCAAAGCCATCCGCCTGCTGATGGAGAAAGACATCAAACCACGCGATATCATGACGCGCGAGGCTTTCGAAAACGCCATCGTTACCCTGATGGTACTCGGCGGAAGCACCAACGCCGTATTGCACCTCATCGCCATGGCGAAAAGTGTGGATGTGCCCTTAACGCAGGATGACTTCCAGGCCGTGAGCGACCGTGTTCCCCTGCTGGCCGATTTCAAACCCAGTGGTAAATACCTGATGCAGGACCTGCACGAACATGGTGGTGTACCTTCAGTAATGAAATACCTGCTGGAGAAAGGTTTGCTGCACGGTGATTGCCTTACGTGCACCGGTAAAACACTGGCGGAAAATCTCGCGGAGGTACCATCACTTGATTTCGATAAACAAAAGATCATCTATCCGCTGGAGCAGGCCCTCAAACCAACGGGTCACCTCCAGATACTTTACGGTAACCTCGCCGAAGGCGGCAGTGTAGCCAAGATCACCGGTAAAGAAGGTGAACGCTTCGAAGGGCCTGCACGCGTATTCGATGGCGAACACGCCCTCATCGCAGGCATCCAGAGCGGTCGTGTAAAAGAAGGTGATGTGGTGGTGATCCGCCAGGTTGGCCCCAAAGGTGCGCCGGGTATGCCCGAAATGCTGAAGCCCACTTCCGCCATCATCGGCGCGGGTCTTGGTAAATCGGTAGCGCTCATTACCGATGGCCGCTTCAGTGGCGGAACACACGGTTTTGTGGTAGGGCATATCACTCCTGAATCACACGATGGCGGACTGCTCGCTTTCGTTCACGACGATGATCCCATTACTATTGATGCAGTGAACAACAAGCTCACCCTTCATGTAAGTGAGGAAGAGATCGCCAAACGCAAAGCCAACTGGAAACAACCCGCCTTAAAAGCACAGAAAGGCGTTTTATATAAATATGCGAAATGCGTTTCCACAGCCGCGGAAGGTTGTGTTACAGACGCGTAAAAAAATCGCTCGCCAAGCCGCAAAGTCGCCATGAATTCAACAACCTGCTTTGCGCCTTTGCGAGGAAAAAAAATAAAACAAAATGAGTCAGTCAACAATCATACAGAAAACCACCAAACCCGCAACGCAACAACCTGTTGCGCAGACCCTCTCCGGCTCCCAGGCTGTATTGGAATGTTTCCTCGCGGAAGGTGTGGATACTATTTTTGGTTACCCCGGCGGCGCCATCATGCCTATTTATGATGCGCTCTACGATTACAAAGAGAAGCTGGAACACATCCTTGTCCGCCACGAACAGGGCGGCATTCATGCCGCACAGGGGTATGCCCGCGCTTCCGGCAAAACTGGTATTGTGTTCGCCACTTCAGGTCCCGGTGCCACCAATCTGGTAACGGGTCTCGCAGATGCCATGATTGATAGCACACCATTGGTTTGTATCACCGGACAGGTATTCGCACACCTGCTTGGCACCGATGCGTTCCAGGAAACAGATGTGATCAACATTACCACACCCGTTACCAAATGGAACTACCAGGTAACCGATGCGAAAGAAATCCCCAGTGTGTTGGCCAAAGCCTTCTACATTGCAGGCAGCGGTCGTCCGGGTCCTGTATTGATCGATATCACCAAGAATGCCCAGCTTGAAAAATTTGAGTTCCAGGGGTATGAAAAATGCGACCATATCCGCAGCTATCGCCCCAAGCCGGTAGTTCGGAAAGAATACATTCAGCAGGCGGCAGAACTCATCAACAGTGCAGAGAAGCCCTTCATATTGCTGGGCCAGGGTGTGATCCTCGGTAAAGCGGAGAAAGAATTCATCGCCTTCGCGGAGAAAAGTGGTATACCTGTTGCCTGGACCATCATGGGCATGAGCGCTATTCCTACCAACCATCCGCTGGCGGTGGGTATGCTGGGCATGCACGGCAACTACGGTCCGAACGTGCTCACCAACGAAGCAGATGTGATCATCGCCGTGGGTATGCGCTTCGACGACCGTGTAACAGGTCGCCTCGATAAATATGCCAAACAGGCGAAGATCGTTCACCTCGATATTGATCCCGCAGAAATAGATAAGAACGTTCAGTCTACGGTTCCCGTTTGGGGCGATTGCAAGGAAACCCTTCCCCTGCTTACCGCTGCCATCGAAAAGAAAGAACATACACAGTGGCTCCAGAAGTTCCGTGAGTACCAGAAAGAAGAAGAAGAAACCTGTATTCAGCCAGAGATGAACCCCGAAGGCGAAGTGCTTTCCATGGCTGAAGTGATCAATGAACTGAACCAGCTTACAAAAAATGAAGCCATCATCGTAACGGATGTGGGTCAGCACCAGATGGTGGCCTGCCGTTACGCACAATACAACCAAAGCAAGAGCAACATCACTTCGGGCGGACTGGGTACCATGGGCTTCGCTTTACCTGCAGCCATCGGCGCTAAGTTCGGTGCACCGGAACGTACAGTTGTAGCCGTTATCGGAGACGGTGGTTTCCAGATGACGCTCCAGGAGCTGGGTACCATCATGCAGAGCAAAGTGAATGTGAAAATACTTATCCTCAACAACGAGTTCCTGGGCATGGTACGCCAGTGGCAGCAACTCTTCCACGACAAGCGGTATTCTTTCGTGAACATTGAAAGTCCGGATTTCGTAGCCGTTGCCAAAGGCTATTACATCGATGGACAACGCGTACGGGAAAGGGCGAAGTTGCGTGAAGCACTTAAAACCATGCTGGAACACGATGGCGCTTACCTGCTGGAAGTAATGACGGGCAAAGAAAACAATGTGTTCCCGATGGTACCGCAGGGATGCAGTGTAAGTGAAATCAGGCTGAAATAATTTTGAATGCTGAATGTTTGATGTTGAATTGATGCTAAAATTTCATTCAGCACCAACATTCCAAAATCATCAGAAATGCAAAAACAGGAATTCACCATAACGGTTTACACAGAGAACCACATCGGTTTGCTGAACCGTATCGCGATCATCTTTTCGCGCCGTAAAATAAACATCGAGAGTTTGAACACCTCTCCTTCCGAAGTGGATGGTATCCACCGTTTCACCATCGTGATCAACGAAACGGAAGACGTGGTACGCAAACTCGTTCGTCAGATCGAAAAACAGGTAGAAGTGCTGAAAGCGTACTTCAATACCGAAGAAGAACTGGTATGGCAGGAACTGGCCATGTACAAGGTTTCCACCGATGAGATCGCTGAAAAAGTGAAGGTGGAACGTTTACTGCGCGAGTATGGCGCACGCGCCGTTGTGATCCGCAAAGACTATACAGTATTTGAAACCACCGGCCACCGGGAAGAAACGGAGAAACTGGTAAAAGTACTGGAACCACACGGCCTGATAGAATTCGTTCGCAGCGCTCGCGTGGCCATCATCAAAGCCAGCGCCGGGTTCCACGATAAACTCCGTGAGTTTGAAAGAAAAGAACCCGGAGAAGAAGTGATCGAGAATGAATACCTCGACAAACAGGAAGAAGTATTTACCATGTAAACTGCTTTTCAATCATAAAACTGATAAACTTTTTAATCTTAAAACAATCTAACAAAACAAGCTATGGCTAAATTAAATTTCGGCGGGGTTGAAGAAAACGTTGTGACCCGCGAAGAATTCCCGCTTGCCAAAGCGCAGGAAGTATTGAAGAACGAAACAGTGGCAGTTATTGGTTACGGCGTACAAGGTCCGGGCCAGGCGCTGAACCAAAAAGATAACGGCATCAACGTGATCGTTGGTCAGCGGAAGAATTCCAAAACCTGGGACAAAGCCGTTGCCGATGGATTCGTTCCCGGTGAAACCCTGTTCGAAATTGAAGAAGCCCTCGAGCGTGGTACCATCATCTGCTACCTGCTGAGTGACGCTGCGCAGATCGAACTGTGGCCCACTGTAAAGAAGCACCTGACCGCTGGTAAAGCGCTGTACTTCTCTCATGGTTTCGGCATCACTTTCAACGAACAAACAGGCATCATTCCTCCTGCAGACGTAGACGTGTTCCTCGTAGCCCCCAAAGGTTCCGGTACTTCCCTGCGCCGCATGTTCCTGCAAGGCCGTGGTCTGAACTCCAGCTACGCCATCTTCCAGGATGCAACAGGTAAAGCAAAAGAAAGAGTGGTTGCTCTCGGTATCGCCGTAGGAAGTGGTTACCTCTTCGAAACAGATTTCCGTAAAGAAGTATTCTCCGACCTCACCGGTGAAAGAGGAACTCTGATGGGCGCTATCCAGGGTATCTTCGCCGCCCAGTATGAAGTACTGCGCAGTAAAGGCCATACACCTTCAGAAGCATTCAACGAAACAGTGGAAGAACTCACGCAGTCGCTTATGCCCCTCGTTGCAGAGAACGGCATGGACTGGATGTACGCCAACTGCTCCACTACCGCACAACGCGGCGCACTCGACTGGTGGAAAAAATTCAAAGATGCTACCAAACCCGTTTTCGAAGAACTCTACGAAAGCGTTGCTACCGGTAAAGAATCTCAGCGTTCTATTGATTCCAACAGCCAGGCTGATTACCGCGTGAAGCTGGAAGCTGAACTGAAAGAACTCCGTGAAAGCGAAATGTGGCAGGCAGGTAAAACTGTGCGCAGCCTTCGTCCGGAGAACCAGAAGGTAGCGGCGGAAGCATAGTTTTATATCCCGCAGAAGTACAGGATATTATTTTTCTCGCAAAGGCGCAAAGACGCAAAGCTGGTTAAACTTTGCGCCTTTGCGTCTTTGCGAGATATTCAAACAAACAAAATGGCAACAACCACCCACATGAAACCCCTCGAATTCCACAAAGCAGCGC
This sequence comes from uncultured Flavihumibacter sp., assembly GCA_946481605.1. Next base: position 6,973 of record CAMLPA010000145.1, read on the forward strand.
TGCGACTGAAAAAGGTTGTATCGAGAACTCCCCTCATGCACAACCTCAACCTCTCGCGCAAATACCACTGCAATGTGTTCCTGAAAAGAGAGGACCTGCAGGTGGTGCGCTCCTATAAACTCCGTGGCGCTTACAATATGATGAGCAGCCTGCCGGAGGAACAACTGAAGAACGGCGTGGTATGCGCCAGCGCCGGGAACCACGCACAGGGCTTCGCTTTCTCCTGCAAGAAGCTGGGCGTGAAAGGTGTGGTGTTCATGCCCGTGATCACACCAAAACAAAAGGTGACCCAAACAAAAATGTTCGGGGAAGACAACATCTCCATACAACTGGTGGGCGATACATTCGATGATTGCGCGATCGCCGCTAAAAAATTCACGGAAGAAAACGGGATGACCTTCATCCCTCCTTTCGATGACCACCGCATCATCGAAGGACAGGGCACCGTGGCCCTCGAAATACTGGAAGACCAGGACGATGTTGATTTCCTCTTCGTGCCCGTTGGCGGTGGCGGACTCGCCGCTGGTGTAGGTTCTTACTTCAAAACTTTCAGTCCCAAAACAAAGATCATCGGCATTGAGCCCGAAGGCGCTCCTTCCATGAAAAAAGCACGCGAAGCCGGTCATCCCGTTACACTGGAAAGCATCGACCGTTTTGTAGATGGCGCCGCCGTAAAACGTGTGGGCGAACTCACTTTTTCCATCTGCCAGGAAGTGCTGGATGAAATAGAAACCGTTCCCGAAGGAAAGGTTTG
>CAMLPA010000146.1 GCA_946481605.1 uncultured Flavihumibacter sp.
AAAAAGAAGCGTTTCCTTACGCGGTGGCAGTACCGTGTTGGGAATAGGCCTTTTAGGTGTTTCCGCCCTTTTCTTTCAGGGGCAGGCGAATGCCGGGAGCCTTGCTGAAAATGCTGTTGGGCATTACTTCCAGCAACCGCCGTCCGAAGTTTATGTTAGTGGCACGGTACGTGACAGGTTGGGTGCTCCAATTGCCGGCGTATCCGTCCGGATGGCAGGTGCAGATTCCACGACCGGCGTCGCTACCGACGACCTGGGCATGTTTTCCATCAAAGCCAATCCCAAGGGATCGCTGGAATTAAGTCATATCAATTACAAAACCCAGGTATATCCTATCAACAACGTTATCGTTCTGGACATCATTATGGATGGCAAAGAGGGAAACATGAACGAAGTTGTAGTGGTAGCTTATGGTAAGCAGAAAAGGCTTAACCTGGTAAGTGCCCAGTCTACGGTGAATGTTGAAGAATTAAAAACGCCGGTAGCTAACGTTTCCGCCATGCTGGCCGGTAGAATCGCAGGTTTGGTGGGCGTTCAAAGAACCGGTGAGCCCGGAAGAGACGGCGCTGATGTCTGGATCAGGGGGATTGCTTCGTTTAATCAGCAGGGGCCGCTTGTTTATGTGGATGGCGTACCCAACAGAAATCTTGGTATGCTGGAGCCTGAAGATATAGAGTCGGTTACCACATTGAAAGATGCCGCCGCTGTAGCAATGTACGGTGTAAATGGTGCCAACGGCGTGATCCTTATTAAAACGAAGTCAGGTAAAGCCGGGAAGCCGCAATTTAATGCCCGTTATGACCAGGGTATGACAGCATTCACCATGACGCCTAAACTTGCCGACGGGGTAACTTATATGAACCTGGTGAACGAAGCGCAGATTGCAAGCGGGTACGCCCCCGGAGCTGTGAAATATTCTCAGGACTACATCGATAGAACGGCAAGTGGTGAAGATCCGTTTGTATATCCTAACGTGGATTGGATGGATGCGCTGTTTAATAATTTTGGAAAGAACCGCCGCCTTAACCTGAACGCCAGAGGGGGTGCGCAAAACGCAAACTACTATGTTTCACTTACCTATTATGATGAAACAGGGTTGCTAAAAACAGATGGAATACAATCATACAATGCCGATACAAGATTCAAACGGTACAACTTTACTTCTAACCTGAACCTTGACCTTACCAAAACTACAAAGTTTGAGTTAGGCGTTCAGGGGTTCATCGGCAACGCGAACTATTCAGGCGAAAGTTCTGCTTCCGCTTTCGCGCAGGCGATGCAAATTACACCGGTGGTATTCCCTGTCATGTATCCCGGAAACATTGTTCCCGGGGTAAGTTCCCAGGGAGACCAGCGTAACCCTTATGCTGATATTACCCAGAGAGGATTCACTAATATCGCCAGTTCTCAGTTGTATACCAACCTGAGGGTGAACCAGGACCTGGGCTTTATAACGCCCGGACTTACATTTACCAGCATGTTCTCGTTCGACAACTATGTTAGTCAAAGTATTTCCAGAACAAAGCGCAGAGATACTTACTACGTTAACCAGACCACACCCCGCAATCCTGACGGTACCCTTAACCTGATCAGGACTTTCGCAGGCAACAACACACTCGGGTTTGGCAGCGGGGTAGGTGGTAATAAAAGGTATTATACTGAAACCGCGATCAACTACACGAAAGATGTTGGCAATAGCAATATCACCGGTATGGTACTGTATAGTCAGCTTGATCGTACCACCACATTTACGCCTTTTACCCTTCAGGAATCTATTCAAAACAGGACCAGGGGAATTTCAGCCAGAGGAACCTATGCTTACGACAGCCGGTATTTTGTAGAACTGAACATGGGCTACAATGGCTCTGAAAACTTTGCTCCAGAGAATAGGTATGGTTTCTTCCCCTCTGTTGGTCTTGGATGGGTGGCCTCAAATGAGAAGTTTTTTGACAAGATCAAAGATTATGTACAGTTTCTGAAACTCAGGTATTCTGATGGTTATGTGGGCTCTAGCAGTGTGGATCGTTTTGCCTTCCTTTCTTTTGTTACGCAGTCTGCAGCCGGTTACACTTTTGGCGGGGCAGGCGCACGTGCCTCTACTTCAGGTGCGGCAATAGAACAATACGGAACCTTTGTACAATGGGCTGAAGGAAGAAAAAGAAACCTGGGACTTGAGTTTAAAGTGTTGAACAATAAATTATCGTTTATCGTTGATGGATTCCATGAGCGTCGGACAGGAGAATTTCTACGGCGTGGAAGTGTTTCCGACATCGTTGGATTGCTGAATATTCCCCCTGCAAACGTGGGAATCATTGAGAACCGAGGCATTGACGGTCAGGTGGAAGCTATGGGTATCAATATAGGTAAAACCAGGCTGACACTAAGAGGTACTTTCACTTATTCCATGGACAAAATCATAGATGATGACCGACCAGAGCAGAAGTACCCCTGGTTGAATAGGTATGGCTATAATGCCCTTTCCAGATTTGGCTACACCGCTTTAGGTCTTTTTAAAGATGAAGATGATATCGCGAAAAGTCCGAAACAGGAAGTAGGCAGCACGCCAAGACCAGGCGATATAAAGTATAAGGATTTGAACAATGACGGTGTGATCAACGCCGATGATGTTCAAAGGATAGGTCGTGGAGATGTTCCCGCCATTGTATATGGATTCGGAACCAGCCTTACCTGGAAAGATTTCTATGTTGATTTGTTCGTACAGGGTACAGCTATGGCTGATCGCATGATTGCAGGCGATGGTGTGATTCCCTTCAACAACAGTACCGGTGCCGACAGGAGCAATCTTTTCGCTGCCGCCGTAGACCGTTGGACACCAGATAATCAGAAGGAAAACCCCTTGTATCCGAGACTGGGTTGGGGAACACAAAACGCCAACAACGCCGTGGGCAGTACATGGTGGGTAAAGGACGTAGGTTTCATCAGGCTTAAAACCGCTGAAATGGGCTATAACATTCCCAAGAAAACATTCAGCAGCATCGGTGTGAAAAGCGCACGTGTTTATTTGCAAGGGGTGAACCTGTTCACCATCAGCGAGTTTGACCTGTGGGATCCCGAACTGAATACAAATAACGGTACGCTCTATCCCAACATCACAACAGTATCCATCGGTTTACAGGCAAGTTTCTAACAGCCTGAATACATCCCAAAAAATTGAATCAATGAAATTCATATACAACGCACTTATCGTAGCAGCCCTGGCTACCGGAGCAGGTTCTTGCACAAAAGGATTCCTGGACCAGGTTCCTGACGACAGGTTGACTATAGACGCGATCTTCCTTCAACGCAATACCACAGAGCAATTTCTCGCCAACGTTTACAGCCAGATGCCCGATGAATCGGATGGCCGTTTTGCGCCAAGCAATAACAACGGCCCCTGGACCGCGGCTTCTGATGAGGCCAAATACAACTGGACCTTCGTACAGGCCAACAACTTCAACAACGGTTCATGGAACCCTACCTCCAGTATTGTACGCGCCTACTGGAGAAATTATTACATGGGAATCAGGAACGCTACTTATTTTATCCAGAACGTAGACAAATGTCTTGATCTGCCCACCGAACTCCGAAACCAATACAAGCATGAAGCGCGCGCGCTCAGAGCGATCTATTACTTCTATCTGGTAAGAACATACGGTCCTGTAGTGATGCTGGGGGACCAGATGCTTTCTATTGACGCCTCTGCGGATGAACTGGCGCTCCCAAGGAGTTCCATGGATGAATGTGTGAACTACATTGTCAGTGAACTGGATGCATGTGCTGCGCAACTTCCACTGGTCCCCATTTCCAACGACCAGTATGGCCGTGTGAACAAAGCGGTGGCCATGGCTTATAAAGTAGAAGCACTGTTGTTGAACGCAAGTCCGCTTTTCAACGGTAATACCGACTACGCCGATCTGAAGAACAAGGATGGTAAACAACTGATCAGTCAGCAGTATGATGCTGAAAAGTGGAAAAAAGCCGCGGATGCCGCCAAAGATTTCATCAACCAGTATGTAGTCCCCGGCACTTTCGCGCTTTATAAAGAGAACGATCCTACCACTAACCAGTTCAGCGCCTATCTTTCCTGCCGTAATGTAATGCTCACCGATTGGGGTACTTCCAGTACCAACAAAGAATGGATCGTGGCCCGTCCCGGTTCCAACATGGGAAGCACACAGTACGAAAGAACCCCCAACCACGCCCAAACCGCACAAATCGATGTGAAAGGTGGTGGAGCACTGGGTGTAACACAAACCATGGTTGACGCTTACTTTATGGCCAACGGCCGCAGTATAGATGATCCCGCCTCTGGCTATATGACCACTGGATTCTCCAGTTATATGGCTCCGGGTGATATTGGTGCGCGCCAGACTTACAATCAGTGGGTGGACAGAGAACCCCGTTTCTATGTTGGCGTTACGTACAACAATAGTCTCTGGCTTACAAGAAACTATGGCGAACTGGTTACTAACCTGGAAAGCTCCGGTAATTCCGGTGTAAAAGCCACCGCCAGTGATTTCAGTCCAACCGGTTATGTGGTGAGAAAGAATGTGATCCCCGGCAGCAGAAGTTCAGCTTCCCGCGCTATCCCGATGATCCGTCTCGCACAGCTTTTCCTGAATTATTGTGAAGCGCTGAATGAGTACAGTGCGAGCAATGCGAATGAGGTAATGACTTACCTGAATATGATCAGGGAAAGAGCTGGCATTCCGCAATATGGCGGCAGTGCTCCCGGTGCACTCCCTGTGCCTGCAGGTCAGGCTGCTATCCGTGACGCTATCCGCAAAGAAAGAAGGGTGGAACTCGCTTTCGAAAGCAGCAGGTACTTCGATACCCGCCGCTGGAAAATAGCTGAAACCACTGATAAAGGGGCTTTCAAAGGGTTAAATATCAATGGCGATGGCGCTCCGTTCTACAATGTGGTAACATTTGAAACAAGGGTGTTTGAGAAGAAACATTACCTGTTCCCGCTGCCGCAAACTGAACTGAACATCAACACACAGTTGGTTCAAAATACCGGATGGTAATTGCCCATAACCCTAAAAATTTGAACATGAAATCAATGTTATATAGAGCGCTGGCCATCTTCATGATGCTGGGCGTGTTTCATAAAATCCAGGCGCAGGATATCACCCTGCGGGGAGGAACGCTTACTGTTAACCGTGAGAATGGGAGCGGCCCCAACGCTGGTGAAGGTTCTTTGAAACTGGTAGACAACAATACCGCGTCAAAATTCCTGATCAATCCGTTTGTAAGTCCGTTATGGATGCAGTTCGAATGTGCTGCGCCTTCAATGGCGGCCCAGTATTCCCTCACTTCCGGTGGAGATGCACCGGGAAGGGATCCTAAAGACTGGAAAATGGAAGGGTCGGATAACGGAACCGATTGGACCCTGCTGGATACACGTACCGGACAGGCTTTCTCCGGTCGTGGTCAAACCAGGATTTTCGATATCGCTAACCCGGCAACTTTTAAGTTCTACCGCATTACGGTGAGCGCCAACAACGGGGATGGTCTTTTTCAGCTCGCTGAATGGCGACTGCTCGAAGGGTTGCCTCCCGCCGCGCCCACTGAGTTGCAGGGACATGTAATGTCTGGCGCAAACATCTTTATGTCCTGGAAAAGAAATGCGGCAAACGACGCTGCTACTATAATTGAGCGTTCCAGGGATGGGATGACTTTCGCACCAATAGCAAGTGTGAATCCCACACCCACTACTTACACTGCGGTGAACCTTCAGCCTAATACTGATTATTATTTTAGGGTGAAGTCGACTAACCGGTTTGGAGAATCTGCTTATTCAAATGTTGTAAATTTCAGAACACAAACCGGTAGCGGAGAGTTGATCAATATTACCCAGGACGGCGGAAAACTCACCGTATTGCTGGAGAACAGTGGTGGCCCTGCCGCCGGCGAAGGCTCACCGAAGCTGATTGACAACAACAACTCTACGAAATACCTTCCGCTCAACTCAGCATTCCCTGCTACAGGATTGTGGGCGCAGTATGAAGCCACCGTTCCATACATTCCTTCAGCCTATACCATTGTAACGGGTAACGATGCGACAGACAGGGACGCACGTGCCTGGAGGTTTGAAGCGTCTAATGATGGCCAGAACTGGACTGTGCTGGATACCAAAACGAATATCAATGTTCCGCAAAGGAATTTTGAATCTTTTTATCCGGTTACCACCACACAGGCATTTAAGTATTTCCGCTTGTTTGTAACTCAAAATGGCGGCTCTACCAGTACTGTTGCCAGTTTCCAAGTTTCTGAGTGGAGGATATTCGGTGTGAACCCCGCATCCCCCGCATTGCCTACCAATCTGGAGATTACCGGAAGAACCATTACAACGATCTCGCTGAAATGGAACCTTTCCGGCGCGAATAATGGTGTGGATATTCAACGTTCGGAAGATGGGACAACATTTGGTATTGTGAATTCAACCGCGGCCAATGCAACCACCTACACCGATAACGACCTGTATGGCGGTACGCAGTACTGGTACCGCGTGCGTGCGAAAGGTACCCCTACAAATTCCGTCTGGACCGATACCGTAAGCATCTTTACGGATTGGGATCCAAGATTGCCGCTCACGCCCCGTGGACTTACCGCTACCCCTGAAACAGAAACAAGTATCAGGCTCAACTGGAACGACCTCTCCGCCAACGAAACCGGGTTTGAAATTGAAAGATCCGCGAATGGCGTAAGTTTCACTAAAATAGCAACGGCTGCAGCCGACGCAACCAGCTATGTGGATGCAGATGGTCCTACAAAAGCGACCCGTTACTGGTACCGTATACGTGCCATCAATGCAGAAGGAACTTCTTTCTACTCCAATATCGCCAACGCGGTTACGTTGGGGCAGAATATCCGTCCGGCTTTTGATGTCATCAGCAACATGACTACCTGCAGTGCTTCACTCGATTATACGGTAGGCATTACCGGTATTTCTGCGGTGGAAACCTGGCAGTCGGTGAATATGTCGGTAACTACCAACAATCCCGGTCTTTTCTCTGCACTCACAGTTTCAGCAGTGGAGAATGGTACCGCTTCCATCGCTTTCAGGGGAAGAGGCGCCAGAACAGCCGGAGGAACTGCTACCATTACAGTAACAGCAACGGATAACGGTGGAACATTTAATGGTGGCGCCAATGTATTCACCCGCACCTTTACGGTAACCATCAATCCGCTGCGTGTTACCATCACCGCTAACCCCGGCACACAAATCGCCCGTTACAGCACCGCGCAGCTCACCGCATCAGGCGCACCCAATTACGCCTGGGACGATTCTGCAGGCGTCATCAGCCCGCTCAACGGCGCTTCCATTACCGTGAAGCCCACTGTGAACACTACTTACAGGGTTACCGGAAGCAACGCTGAGGGTTGCACCGCCGATACCACCATCACTGTTCAGCTTTCCGCCGGTGTACTCGCTGAAGCCGTGAACATCCTTACGCCCAACGGCGATGGTAAAAACGACCGCTGGATCGTATGGAACATCAACAGGTACCCGGAAAATACCGTGAGCGTGTTCGACAGAAGCGGCCGTCTGGTGTTCCGTCAGCGTAATTATTCCAACAACTGGGATGGCACCTTCAACGGCAAACCACTTCAAGAAGGCGCATACTACTATGTGATTGAGCTGGGCTCCGGTATTGAGCCACTGAAAGGAACACTTACCCTTATCCGCGAGAGAAAGTAACCATCACCACCAAAAC
>CAMLPA010000147.1 GCA_946481605.1 uncultured Flavihumibacter sp.
TGCGGATCAATCAGTACACGGTGGATGTTCCTGGTTTTTTCCAGGCCCATACATTTCCAGGTATTGCCGCCATCGAGGGTTTTGTAGATGCCTTCTCCCAGGCTCACGGAGTTGCGGGGATTACCCTCACCTGTTCCCACCCATACTACCGAAGGATTATTTTGCTGAATGGCCAACGAGCCGATATTAAGGATGGGCTGATCGTCGAAAACAGGTGTCCACACCGCACCACCGGAGGTGGTTTTCCAAACCCCGCCTGAAGCGGCGCCTACATAAATGGTGTTGGGATCGGAAGCAAGCGCATCAATAGTGGTGATACGCCCGCTCATACCTGCCGGGCCGATGTTTCTCGGTTTCCAGCTTTTCATGGCCGCAGGTGAAACCTGTTGCGCCTGCGCGCCGGCAAATAGGAAAACAAGGGCCACAGAATGGCGCAAATTTCTCATGTGTTTGAATTTTGGTCTGAAAGAAGGTACAATTTAAATTAAATTCATCCATCCCGCAAAGGTTCACTTCGATTAACGTCTAAACACCAACATCTTTCTTTTTATAGTAATATTGTCCCACAAATCAACAATTGAACATGAACAAACACCTTAAAGTAGCTACTTCACTGCTGATCGCAGGGGTTGCCGTTTCTTCTTTCGTGGCAGGTCCCGTGGTTCCCGTAAAAGCCGTTCCCGCAACAGCAAACGCACAAACGCCCATTGTTTGGAAACTGGACAAGTCCCATTCCGGCGTGAAATTCACCGTTACCCACCTGCTGGTTTCAGAAGTGGACGGTAACTTCAAAACGTTCGACGGCACTTTCGAACACACCAAAGAAGATTTCTCCGACGCGAAGATCACCTTCACCATCGACGCAGCTTCTGCCAACACCAACAATGAAGGACGCGACAATCACCTCAAAAAGGCTGATTTCTTCGACGTTGAAAAATACCCCACCATCAAATTTGTAAGTACTTCCTTCAAGCCCGCTGGTGGAAAAAAGTACACGCTGACTGGCCAACTGACCGTTAAAGACGTTACCAAAACAGTAACATTCGATGTTACCTATAACGGACAGAACAGCACAGCCCGCGGCGTGAAAGCCGGCTTCAAAGCTACTACCACCATCGACCGCACTGAATACAACATCAAAGGTGGCGGTGCCGCTGTAGGTGATGATGTAGATGTAACCGTGAACATCGCGCTCGCAAAAGCTTAATCGCTAAGACATAAAACAAAAATGGGGCATACCGGAAGGCGTGCCCCATTTTTATTTGTAATAATCTTATCAGAACCTGAAATTTCTTACCTGTAATCCACCTGTACCTTCTACTTCCAGTACTTTCGGCGAGGCATATCCTTTTTGCCCGATACTCAATTTGTTGGGCCCTTTCTGCAAAGGAATCCTGGTGTATTCAATAAATGCGGGGAGGCTTTGCCAGTTGCGGGTATCGGCTTTTTCGGAGGCAAGGGCCAGCGCCTGGAAAAGCAAGCCTACTGCGGCACCTACCGCTTCGGCGTTCTCTTCTTTTTTATTTTCATCTTTTTTCTTGCTGTTGCTTTTGGCGATGGATTCGCTTGCGGCACGGGCACCACTTTCCGCGAGTTTCTTTATGGCCAGGCGGGTGAGCGCGGCCGTTATATCCTTCAACCTGCGTTCTTTCATCGTTTCAATGGCCACCGCATTGATGTTCTGTACCATTTCGGACTGGTAGCGCTGTTCGTTCAGAGAGATGGTTCCATTTGAAGGCGTGGAACTGGTTACCATATACTTCGGCAGCGCTATGCGGAAGGTGCGCAGGTCGCCTATGTCCGTATTGTTGTTGTTGTAACGTGCCACATCAAAAGGAATGTTGAACGCGCCTGTGGGATCGGTAAAAAAGAAAGCGCCACCCGCCCCTTTCACCAGGGAAAAGAACAGGTTTTCTTCTTCCTTCACGGGAGCCCGGCCACTTTCCATGAACACCACCAATGAACCGCCTTCCGGCGTTTTGGAGGGATCATAGTTCACCCCGAACATTTTTTCGAAACGTTCCTGCTCGGTAGTGAAGCCATTAGCATGCGCGGTTCTTAATAAATCTTCCTTGAGTTGCTGCGGGATGGTAACACCATACCAGGTACTGTCTTTTTGTGTGAGGTAGGTTTCAACTGCGTTGCGGTAGGAGATGAACGCGTTGTTGATGTCTCCCGCAGCTTCGTAGATGATGCCCTGCAGGTTGAGTGAAAAGGCATCTCTGCTGTACCTGTTTTCCTTTTCGTTGGTCTGATCCATCTGATCGTTGGTGGCCAGCGAAATGCGGCGGGCTTCCACCAGTGCATCCTCGGTTCTGCCAAGATAAGTATAGTTCAGCGCCTTGTAATAGTGGAGCATGAAACGTTCGAAAGGTTCGCCACGGTAGGTTTGCATCATCGGGTTGAGGATGGTTCCTTTGGTAACATCAGCGGCATCTTTGTACCGGATTTCTGCGATGCGGTCCGCTTCATTGAGGAAACGGTTGCTGCTGTCGTAAAGCCCCATTAGGTGGGCCATCCGTCCTTTTTCAGCATAATACAGGAAAAGGTTCCTCGGTTTTTGCAGAAACTTAATATCATCCAGCGTCCGGAAGGCATTGTTGAAACGGCCGGCCTCCATCTGCCCATAATACTTTTGTATTTTCTGGTTGTAACTCCCGCAGGAAAACAAGAAAGGTACCAACACCAGGAGTGCCGGTACCCTTGCTATCGTAAATAACAATCGCATGGGAAATGCTTTTGCGGGCGTTAATTTTTTACGTATTTGGCGATCTTCTTATCGCCTATCCACACCACTTCGTTGGTTTCAATATTGGTGAGTTCCAGGTTCACCTGGTAGTACACCACCTTCTTTCTTTTGTGGGAATCCACGATAGAATTGATGGAACCCTGAAGAATATAATCCGCACCGTTCTCGAGGCCGAACTTCTTCATGGTAGAAGCGGATGCATTGGTTTGCTGATCGGCTTTCTCTGCACGCAGTTCTTCCCTTTTCTTTCCACCCTGCACCAGGCCTACTTTATTGCTGCTGATGAAACTTCTTTCCACATCTTTCACGAAAGTTTCGGCTTCAATGTGTTCATGGCTTTTGTTCTGTACCATGCCTACAATTACCACAGGTTTCTTTCCTTTTGCCTGTACATGGTTGGTGACCCAATCGGCACGGAGTACATCTCCGGTCATTTCTTCTGCGGTGAGTCTTGAATCGGTGTTGTTCCAGCGGCCGCTGAGGTCAATCTGTTCTGAACTGTCGATACGGGTTACGTTCCTGCTGCAGGAAACGAAAGAGAGGGCTGAAGTAGCGAGTAATGTTGCGTAAAGAAAATTTTTCATGAGCTGTACAATTAAGGGATAGGTTCAATAAATGAACGGATAATAAATGGTGATTTGAAAATTAACTTATCTGAACATCCAGTGCCAGAAGAAGGGGGATCCAATTGTACCCCAGGTTACCGGGTTGTTCCAGGAGTTGCGGTAAGGACGGTAGAAGTTGTTGTTGAAGCGGTTTCCGCGGAAATAGTAATCGTCATAGTAACGATTGTTCCAGTTCCAATTGTCGTAATTGTTCCACCTGGCCCGTTCGAGCCTTCTTTGTTGCCGGAACTCACGGCGTTCTTCCCGCGCTTCTGCTTTGTCGGCGAGGTAGTCGATAGCCTTATAGGTATTTTGAGCTGTAGTAGACTGGTAGCTGTTTACCGAGTCGGCCAGCTTCATGTATTTATCACGACTTTGAGCGAAGTTGGGGTTCTGATCGGGCGCGAGGTTTTGGGCCATGGCCAGCGCGCCGGAACAAACAAATAATGTGGTGAGTAAAATACGGTTCATCGTGCATGTATTTTGGTGATGAAGGATAGGGTCAAAATTAATTTTCAGCCCGTTAAACCGCTGTTAAGAACTGGACAAACGGCGGTTTACCACATCAATTTAACATATTTATGCTTGTAAGAGAAATGTGAAGTGAATACTGGTACGTATGGGATTTAAGCAAAACATATTCATGTGGCGGCCTTTTAAGGGGAAAAATCAGAAAGTTGAATTAATATAACAAAACAGGGCGCTTCTATGAACGAAGCGCCCTGTTTCGGATCGTATCAAACATAAGCTATTTCTTCTTTTCAAAATCCAGGATCACACCATTAATACAATAGCGCAAACCGGTAGGCGGAGGACCGTCTTCAAAAACATGCCCCAGGTGAGCCTTGCAGCGTCCGCATTGTACTTCGGTGCGCACCATTCCATGAGAATGATCTGGTGTATAAATGATGGAGCCTTTGCTTACGGGCTCATAAAAACTTGGCCAGCCGCAGCCGCTTTCAAATTTGGTATCGCTTTTAAAAAGTGCGTTTCCGCAGGCACGGCAATAATAAGTACCAATCTCCTTAGAGGTCTCGTACTTACTGGTAAAGGGCCTTTCCGTTCCCTTCATCCGGGCGATCTGGAACACATCGGTTGGAAGGACTTTTTTCCATTCTTCATCACTTATTTCAACTTTTGAGGAGTCTGTGCGGGAGTAAGCCGCAATCTTTTTTTCTTCTGATTGCATGGTGGAATCTTTTTTTGGCTTTTGCTGGGAATACGAACATTGTGCGAACAACAAAGGTACCAGCAGTATGATTGAAAATTTCATTCCGGTGAATTTAAAATGATAACAAACATACGGAAGGGTGGTTCATCGGGATGTGGTGAAGAAACTTCTTTAACACAATCTTGAAATCAGGAATTGAATTTGAAAAATATCAAACAAAACCCATGATTTTTAGAGTAATAAGCAAGGCGGTTTGATTTTCTGATGGTTTATGCAACTATAAAACTAAAAATGTAACCTTTTTTTAATGAAGTTCGGGTATATTTGTCCACTCAATCTGCAAGTTAAAAACATGTTCAATTTAATTCTATTCGGCCCTCCGGGCAGTGGCAAGGGAACGCAGTCGGAAAACCTGATCAAGAAGTACGGGTTAAAGCACCTGTCAACAGGGGATATCCTGCGCAGTGAAATCGCGGGACAAACGGCACTTGGCCTGGAAGCGAAAAGTTTCATGGACAAAGGGCAACTGGTTCCGGACGAAGTGGTGATTGGTATGATCAGTTCCGCCCTGGAAGCGAATCCTGAAGCAGCGGGCTTTTTATTTGACGGCTTTCCCCGTACCACCGCACAGGCTGAAGCCCTGGATAAGTTATTGTCGCTGAAAAAAACGGAGATTGCCGTGGTGCTTGCCCTGGAAGTGTCGGAGGAAGAACTCGTGAAACGCTTGCTGAACAGAGGTAAAACCTCCGGAAGAAGCGACGATACCAGCGAAGAGATCGTACGTGCGAGAATTGTGGAATACCACGCGAAAACTTCCGCCGTAGCCGATTATTACCGCCAGTTCGATAAGGTGGAATCCATTAAAGGAGAAGGCTCTGTGGACGAAATCTTCGATGCACTCTGCAAACAAATAGATGTCAGAATGGAAGAAGCCATCTGATTATTTTATACCTGAATTGAAAAAGCGTATCGGTAACGATGCGCTTTTTTTGTGCCTATACACTTCAAAAAGTTGCTTATTCGCTTTAAAATGCGCTTGCCATCTTTTAACGCTCCGCGTCGTCGCGCCGTTGCGAGCAATAATTACCAGTAGAACAAAATCCTCCTACTGGAGAAAGTACCGTGGAAACCCCCTACGTTCAACCAGAAAAAAACCAGGCACCTCGTAAGATATAACGGCGTACCACAACGGAAAACAACGTCGGTGGCACCGACCCCCCGGAATTTCTCCCCATTCCTCCGGTTTAACAAAATCTGGCATGCCCCGTTAAAACACGCTCCTCCCCTTGGAAAAACACCCTCCTGTATTTTGTCATTCCGGGAAATGCTACTTTCGGGTTGGTGAAGAAAGTCGCGGTGTTGATGGAACAGATTTCTCCATCAAACCGGGGAAGGAGTATATTTAAAGAAGAAAATTTGCCGTATGATTATTCAGAATTATGTTTCAGGAAAATGGATACCCGGTGAAGACCAGGGGCAACCACTTTTTAATGCCGTGGATGGTACTTTGATCGGGCATGCCTCCACGAAAGGATTGGATATGAACGCCGTTTTGCAGTATGCCCGTTCAAAAGGAAATGCCGCCCTGCGCAAAATGAGTTTCCAGGAAAGGGGGAGAATGTTGAAAGCGCTCGCAACCCACCTCCAGGAAAAAAAGGAGCAGTTTTACGATGTAAGTTATAAAACAGGCGCCACCCGCGCCGATAGCTGGATTGATATCGAAGGGGGGATAGGAAACCTTTTCTCCTATGCCTCTTTAAGGAGAAAGCTGCCTGATCTTCCCTATTGTACCGATGGCGAATCTCATGTGCTGGGAAAGGCCGGACAATTCTCTGCCCAGCACCTGCTGATTCCCAAAACCGGCGTGGCGGTGCACATCAACGCATTCAATTTCCCCGTGTGGGGCATGCTTGAAAAGATTGCCGTAAACCTGCTGGCCGGAATGCCAGCCGTTGTAAAACCCGCTACTGTAACCTGCTACCTTACCGAGGTAGTGGTGAGAGAGATCATCGCTTCGGGTATCTTGCCGGATGGTGCTCTGCAATTGTTGTGCGGCAGCGCAGGCGACCTGCTCGATCACCTGGAGGCGCAGGATGTGGTCACCTTCACCGGCTCTGCGGTTACGGGAATGAAATTAAAATCGCATCCAAGGATTCTTGCTGAAAACGTCCCTTTCAATATGGAAGCAGACTCCTTAAACTGCCTGGTGCTTGGTGCCGATGCCATGCCCGGAACGCCGGAATGGGAACTCTTTGTAAAGGAAGTGCGGAAAGAAATGACGGCGAAGGCGGGCCAGAAATGTACGGCCATCCGAAGAATATTCGTTCCCGAAAAGTTGATGGAAGCCGCCTGGAAAGATATTGGCACCGCTTTGCAGCAAACCACTATCGGCAATCCCCTGAACGAAAAAGTACGGATGGGAGCGCTTGCCGGACAGGCGCAACGGGACGAACTGAAACAGCAGGTGCAAAAACTTTTGACGCAGGCTGAACTGGTTTATGGAAACTTGGAGGAAGTTGCGGTGGTAGATGCCGACCCGCAAACAGGCGCTTTTGTAAGTCCTTTATTGTTGATGAACAAGACACCATTTCAATCACACGCAGTGCATGAAGTGGAGGCTTTTGGCCCGGTAAGTACCATTATGCCCTACAAAGAATTGCCTGATGCTATTGAACTGGCGAGGATGGGAAAGGGATCACTGGTATGTTCGGTGGTCACAAACGATCCGGCGTTCGCAACGGATTTTGTGGTGGGAGCGGGAACGCACCACGGAAGGATATTGGTGCTGAACCGGACCTGCGCCAAAGAAAGTACCGGACATGGATCGCCATTGCCTATGCTGGTGCACGGTGGTCCGGGACGTGCCGGGGGAGGAGAAGAAATGGGGGGATTGCGTGGCATCAGGCATTATATGCAGCGGGTAGCGGTGCAAGGCGCGCCAGAAATGCTGACAGCTATTACAGGAACTTATCAACAAGGCAGTCCGGGAAAAGAAGATGAAAAGCACCCTTTTAGAAAATATTTTGAAGAACTGGAAATAGGTGATACACTCGTTACGCATAAAAGAACGGTAACCGAAGCGGATATCGTGAACTTCGCCAATGTAAGCTGGGACCATTTCTATGCCCATACCGATCATACATCCCTGGAAGGAACTTTGTTTGAAAGGCCGGTGGCGCATGGCTATTTTAT
>CAMLPA010000148.1 GCA_946481605.1 uncultured Flavihumibacter sp.
GTGGCATTATCGGAAGAAAAAAGGCCGGTCGCATATTTTTCATCAATCACCTGGAGCGGCGATTTCTTACGGGCACGAACAATCACTTCGTCCAGCACACCTTTCTGGCCGTATAGCCTGTCGAAAATATTCTTCCTGTTCAATGCCAGGTTTCGCATAGCGGTATCTTCCAGGAAGTAGGCATTTTTTTCAGCGAGCGGGGGAAGCGCTGTCATCAGAGAAGGAACGGAAGGACTGAGGCGCAACAGCACATCTTTGGCATCGCCTTTCGATTTGTTCAGCTGGTAATAAACGTTCACCGTATCAAAGAACACCATGCCGGGCATTTTAAAAGTACCCGTGATGTCGGTCATGGCCGTTAGTATCTGTTTGGAAGAATCTTTTCCTGCCATAATCAGCATCAGTTCCTGGTTGGGGAGCGATTTTCTGCCGGAGGCGGTGGAAACATCTCCTTTTAAAGTAAGGTACTGTTCAGGTTTCACGCGGATCGGTGGATAAAATCCTTTGGCCATCACCTCCCAGTTGTATTTCCGCCACCCCTGCGTGAGCAGCAAAAGATCCAGCGCTTTCCTGGTTGAATCGTAAGGCTTCGACAAATACCATCCTGGATTGTAGACCCTTCCTTTCAATTCTCCCGTGAGCTGGAACCTGGTGAGCAGGTTTTCTTCCAATTCAGTTCCCGGTACACGATCTGCATCGGTGATGGACAGAGAGAGATTCCCCGCGGCCCCTTCGGGCAGATTCAGCTCCCACACATTCAGCCCGCGCGGCTTCACAGACAATGTATCAGACTTCAGCGTAAGCAGCGGAAGGGCTGTGGAGTCATCTTTTACAAAGCAAATCCTTTCAGCTACCGGCTTCCAGTTGTCGGCAAATACAGTAAGTACTAAAACGCCTGTAGGCAAGCCTTTCAGAGGTATGCGACCACTGATGCCTTCTGAAAGTTTTCCCACCTGCGCGATGGCCTTATATACCAACTGCTGGTTCATGTATGCCGCCACAGTAATATTAGGCATCAGCGTTTTGAACATAGGCGCGGATTGCAATTGAAACAACAACTGCTGCGAAGTTTGCTGCACCCTCAATGAAACAGTATTGCTGGTGGCGGGCGGAAGCGGGAAACGCTTTGTTTTCCCTTCAGCCTCCACTACGGCTGTGTACGTTTTTCCTTCCTGCGGCACCATCAGAAAATTCCCCATACCATCATGGATAGACTGAAAATCAGTGATGGCTTCCTCCGTACCCTCTTCCACTATTTTTCCTTTCACCTGCACGGGCATACCATTTGAGCCGCGCACAATGAATGCCATATTATTCACTACTCCGGAAACCCAGTTGCCCCCTTCGGGTAACATTTTAAATCCGAAATCGAACGGAATGCCTGCAGGCTTTGCGTTTCCGGTTTCCACCACCACGATGTTCTTACGGAAAAAGAATGCCGTATCGTTGTTCATCATCCATGGCGTATATGCGCGAAACTGGTACACGCCTGCTTTGAGGTCTTTCAATGAAAAAAAGCCTGCCGCACTTCCTTCCAGCACCGGCCATAGTGTGCGCCCCACGAGTTTACCGGAAGCATCGGCAAGGTCTGCCAGTAAAGTGGTGCTCAACACAGAAGGAACACCGTTTTGCATGATGTAGGCTTTGAACCAGGCCGTATCGTTGGAAACAAAATGCGACTTATCGGTTTGCACGTACACTACTTCTTCCGGGTAATCCCTGCTCAGCCGGCTCAGCATGGAATCAATATCCTGGGCGCCGGCAACAAAGGAAACACATACACACAGCAATGCCAGTAAGCTTTTTCGTAAGGTCATTTGTTCATCTTTTAGATATGGAAAGTTATAACAAGTTCAGGGAATTCTTATTCAAGATCAACAAAAAGGGTTAAAACACGGTATTGCTTATCATGATGACAACCTATTGCTTAAATTGCCCGTCATTCCCGGTGTGTGTCGCGACCTCTGAAAGCTGTTAATCCTTTTGCTGTCGGCTCTTACATTGTAGTAAGATGGTGGTCGGTCAGCGCCGGGCGGTCTGTTTTACAGTCGCCCGTTTTTTATTTTGCGCTGGAATTAGCGGTAAACAACCGAAATTCGCGCAAACTTTCACCATGTCCCCATCCGAAACTTACAGCAGCCTTGTTCAGAAAATGCAGGAAGTGGCCGATCTCCGTTACGCCTCAGCCGTTTTACAATGGGACCAGGAAACGTATATGCCCCCTGCCGGTGCCGCCACCAGGGCCAGGCAGGTAGCCACACTCACAGAACTGGCACATGCGAAATTCGTTTCTGCTGAAATAAGTGACCTACTGGAACAACTCGGAGCGGGAGACGGACTTCAGGAAGATGAAAAACACAACCTCCGGCTGATCAAAGAAGATGTAACCAAGAGCCGTAAACTCCCGGGCAGTTTCGTTCGCCAGATGAGCGAAACCATTTCCCGGAGTTTCAACCAATGGATGAGTGCCCGTAAAGAAAACAACTTTTCCCTTTTTGCGGCCCCGCTGGCCGAAGTAGTGGAACTCAAAAAACAGGAAGCCGACCTCCTCGGCTATGAAGGCCACCGTTATAATGCTTTGCTGAACGATTATGAAAAAGGCGCCACGGTTACCATGCTTGATGCTGCTTTCAGCCAATTAAAACAACCGCTGCGCGAACTGATAGACCGTATTGGTAAAGCGCCACAGGTTGACGATAGTTTTCTCCATAAAAATTATCCCAAACAGGAACAGTGGGATTATGGCATGAACCTTTTGAAAGAAATGAACTATGACCTGGAAGCTGGTCGCCAGGATATCGCAGAACATCCTTTCAGCATCAATTTCTCCGCAAGGGATGTGCGCATCACCACACGCGTGGATGAGCATGATCTCGGCAATATGGTATGGAGCACCATTCATGAACTGGGCCATGCCCTTTATGAACAGGGCCTGCCTGAAACACAATACGGACTTCCACTGGGAGAAGCCGCTTCGCTCAGCATCCATGAATCCCAATCCAGGATGTGGGAGAACAATGTGGCCAGGGGGCTCAGTTTCTGGAAACACCAGTACCCACGTTTGCAGCAAGCCTTTCCCCAACAACTGGCAGGCGTTGATCTTCCCCATTTCTACAAAGGCATCAACCAGGTAAAACCCTCTTTTATCAGAACGGAAGCCGATGAGCTCACCTACCATTTCCATGTGATGATCCGGTATGAACTTGAAAAGGAACTCATTGGCGGTACCCTTGCAGTGAAAGACATCCCGGCGTTCTGGAACGAACAATATAAAAACTGGCTCGGCGTTATAGTGGAGAACGACCGTAGCGGATGTTTACAGGATGTGCATTGGAGCCACGGCAGCTTCGGCTACTTCCCTACCTACAGCCTGGGAAGTTTGTATGCCGCCCAGTTCTACCGCAAAGCAGCGCAGGATATGCCTCAACTGGAAGCGCAACTGGCGCAGGGGAATACCCTACCGTTACTCGAATGGCTGAGAACAAACATTCACAGGCACGGCAGAAAATACACCAGCAATGAACTTTGTACGCTGGTTACAGGAGAGCCTTTGAACAGTGCGCATTTCATGGATTATGTAACCAGAAAATATGAATCCATATACCTATTGACCTAACCCGTTTTGCCTATGCGCAAATTCTTTACCCCCCAGGTGGCGCTTGCCGCACTTATCATCTGCATCATTCATTCCCACTGTGTTAAAAAGAAAGTGGAAGATAAGGTGAACGACCTTGTGGTGAAGGCCATGATCTCGGGCAAATGGTACATTGTTCGTTTTGAAGAGCAGGGAGCCGAAACAACCGCCAATTATGCAGCTTACGAGTTTAAATTCAATGAAGACGGTTCTGTTCAGGGCATTGCCGCAGGCGAAACCGTTGAAGGCACCTGGGAAGGAGATTTCCTGAACAAAAAAATCGCCGCCAGTTTCCCGGAGGGATCAGTTCCATTGGAGAACATTACGGGAGAATGGAAGATCACCGATAACAACTGGACCAATGTACATGCCGCCGCCATAAGTCCCGACCGGAAAATGCACCTCAAAAAGAAATAACCGGGCATTTTGAAGTAACTTGAATCCGAACGCTACCCAACCCGAAGCATGAAATACGTGCTCACTGCCCTTCTATTTTTCTTACCCGGTATGCTGTTGGCCCAACTGAAAGCCGATTTCAGCGCCAACATTACGTCGGGGTGTAATCCTATTGTGGTAGAATTCACCAATCAATCTACCGGAGCAGTCAGCTACCTCTGGAACCTCGGGAACAATACGGTGTCCACACAACAGCATCCCAAAGTAAGTTATACCGATACCGGATGGATTACCGTAAAGCTGGTGATCACCGCCGCCAACGGACAGAAAGACTCTATTGTCAAGAACCAGTACATCCGCGTGAACGCTTCGCCGAAAGTGAACTTCACCGCATCGGCCACAACGGGATGCTTTCCGCTCCGTGCGCAATTTTTCGATGCCAGTACACCGGAAGCAGGCACCATCCGTACCTGGCTCTGGGACTTCGGAGACGGCACCACTTCCGACCAAAAGAACCCCGAACATATTTACACAAGGGCGGGAAATTTTAATGTAACACTTCAGGTCACCAATAGCGAAGGTTGCAAAAGCACTTTTTCAAAACCGAATTACATCCGCCTGTCTGATGGTGTGAAGGCCGACTTCACTTTCAGCGCACCCAGTAGTTGTAAGCCGCCTACCTCCATACAATTTACCAATACATCCTCCGGAACAGGCAGCAGGACTTATACCTGGCATTTTGGAGATGGCAATACCAGCACGGTTATGAGCCCCGCCTACTCCTATACGAAACCGGGCACTTATACCGTGATGCTGGTAGCCGTAAACGATAAAGGATGCCGGGACACCCTGAAACAGGAGAACGCCATTACCATTGGTACGGTGAAAGCTGATTTCAGCGTAGCTTCCACGGCCTGTCAACGCAACCTGGTTCAATTCAGTAACACGTCCTCCCCGGCGCCATACAGCGCATTCTGGGAGTTCAGTGATGGCGGAACGGCTTATGGACTGAACGCATCGCACCGTTTCGCCAACGCAGGAAAATATACCGTTAAGCTCACCAGTTATTTCGGTGCCTGCCAGGATGTGGTGACCAAAGAAATTGAAGTATTGCCCACGCCGCGGCCTGATTTCAGCACCAGCGATTCTTCCGGCTGTGCCGTGCCGTTTCCCATTACATTCAACAACCTCAGTTCCGGCAATCCTTCCGGTTATTTCTGGCGTTTCGATGATGGCGGCACCAGCACCTCGGCGAACCCAAGCCATACCTACAATAACACCGGGTACTTCAGCCCAATGCTCGTAGTGGTTGGGGCAAACGGCTGCCGTGATTCCGTTGAAAAACGATACCTCATTCAAATTACACGTCCCAATATAGTTTTCTATAACGCTTACGCAGAAGGATGCGCTCCACTTGCTTATCGCCCCATTCCCTATGTATTGAATACGACTGAAGCGGTTGTAAAATATGAATGGTATTTCGGAGACGGCGGCTATTCTTCCCAGCAAACCCCCAACTACACCTATACTACAACGGGCGTGTACAATGTAAAACTTGTGATTACTACTGCCGGCGGATGCAAAGATTCCGTGACGTACACTTCCACCGTTAGAGTTGGGGGTAAAAGTGGAAGGGATTTTTCGGCTACACCATTGAACGGTTGCGCAAACGACCCGGTAACTTTCACCCAAACGGGGAATGGCAGCGCTTCCGACCTATGGCTTTTCGGAGATGGCGCTTCGGTATCCGGCACTAATGCCACACACCAATACAGTGACACCGGGAAGTTCACCGTAAAGCTGGTTACGTACAACAACGGTTGCAGGGATACCATTACGAAAGCGGATTACATCTTCATCAAACCGCCCATCGCCAGGTTCTTTACCAACCCCGTAAATTGTAATGCCGCTTTTGAAAGGAGCTTTTCCGACCAATCTATAGAACCACTCACCTGGAACTGGGATTTCGGCGACAACACCACTTCTACTTCCCCATCGCCTTCTCATACGTATGCGAAGAATGGTGTGTACAATGTAACCCTCACCGTTACCAACGGAGGATGCACCAACCGGTACACACAGACTGTTTCGATAGAAGTATTCACGCCCGATCTTTCTATTAATACAACGGAAGCCTGTAAAAATACGATGGTAGTGTACACGCCTTCCGGTGTAAGCACCATCACCAGTGCGCCTTATGTTTACTGGGAGTTCACCAATGCAGCCAAAGGCTATACTTACTACACCGCCTCGTTCAGTAACGCTCCGCTGAATATGTCGTTGCCAGAAGCAGGTAAATACAATATTACGATGCGGGTCACCAACCAATACGGTTGTACTTACACCGTAAACAAGCCGCAGGCGGTTGAAATATTTGGACCCACTGCCAGGTTCACCCCTTCTAAATACCGGCCTTGTCTGAATGAGACATTTACATTGAATGACCAATCTTTTTCAGATGGAAAAAATCCTATCACCCAATGGATCTGGCAATACGATCCGAATGATGCAGATACGCTCGCCGCACCTCCTTTTGAACATGCTTACAGTTCAGGGGGCGCCAAATTCCCCCTGCTTACGGTAACGGACAGTCGCGGATGTAAACACAGTGAATCTGGCGCCTACATGTTTGTGCCTACGCCGAAGGCAGCCTTCTTTGCTTCTGCAACGGAAAGCTGCGACAATAAACCAATACGTTTTACCAACAATTCTTCCGCAGACATCCCTACCTACAGTTGGGATTTCGGCAATGGAAAAACATCAAACGCTTACGAACCTACCACACAATACGAAGGTGATGGCAGCTACACCGTGCGTCTCGCCATCAGGGATTATTACGGTTGTACTGATACATTAATTCAGGAGAAAGCGGTCACCATCGCCAACCCGGTAGCGGCTTTCACGATCAGTGACAGTGTAAGTACCTGCCCGCCATTGCTCGTCAATTTCACCAACGCGTCTTCCAACTTCACTTCCATGATCTGGGATTTCGGCGACAACAGTCCGCTGAGCCCGCTTCCCGCGCCCGCACATTTTTACAACACACCGGATTCCTTCCTGGCGAAAATTTACATCAACTCCATTGGGGGTTGCACCGATACTGCTACCAAAGCCATCGTGGTGCGGGGTCCGAGAGGGACCATGCAGTACAACGGCGTTACGGGTTGCGTACCTGTAAAACTGGAACTGGAGGCCATCACCAACGATAAGGTTAG
This sequence comes from uncultured Flavihumibacter sp., assembly GCA_946481605.1. The sequence goes on from CAMLPA010000148.1 coordinate 7,246, forward strand.
TTTTATATGGGATTACAACGATGGCATAACAGACAATACTACTGCCAAAACCACGGAACACATTTATGAACTGGCGGGCACCTACTTTCCGAAACTGATTTTAGTGGATGCGGATGGTTGTAAGATTCCGATCGAAGGAACCGATCCTGTGGAAGTGAAAGGTGTGAAAGCAAATTTCGGCATGTCGGGTACCACTTTTTGCGACATAGGCACACTCCAACTCTACGATTCCAGCAAAGGGAATGATGTTGTCACAAAATACACCTGGCGGCTGGGCGAGGGTTCCGTGAAAAACGGCCCCAACGTTTCACATACTTACACCCAAACCGGGAGGTACCCCGTAAAACTTGTGATAGAAACGGCTACGGGATGCAGTGATTCCCTTGAAACAGCCGCACCTGTTGTGGTGGCGCCTAGTCCTGAGATCAGTTTTTCGGGAACGATGGAAGCCTGCGAACCGGC
>CAMLPA010000149.1 GCA_946481605.1 uncultured Flavihumibacter sp.
AAATCACTTACCACGACAGTTGTTACCTCGGCCGCGCCAATAATATTTACGAAGCGCCCCGCGAAGTGCTCGCGGCGCTGGACGCTGAACTGGTGGAAATGAAACGCTGCCGTTCTAAAGGATTGTGCTGCGGTGCCGGTGGCGCCCAAATGTTCAAAGAAGAAGAAAACGGTACCATCCGTATAAACCTCGACCGCTCCAAAGAAGCAGTCGGAACAGGCGCACAGGTAATTGCCTCCGCCTGCCCTTTTTGCAATACCATGCTCACAGATGGTGTTAAAAATGAAGAAAAAGAGGAAGAAGTTGCCGTGCTGGACATCGCGGAACTGGTGGAGAAAAGTATGATTTAGTATCTTTGCCTCATGAATTTTGAGTTTAAACACCTTTTGCCCGAGGGTTTTTCACCCAATTCCCGGGTGTGGATATACCAGTCTTCCAGGTTATTTTTTATCAGCGAAGCATTGCTGATCGAAGAAATGCTGAACAGTTTCGTGTCGCAGTGGAATGCGCACGGTCACCCCGTCAAAGGCTACGCCAATATGTTCTTTGGCCAGTTCATCGTGCTGATGGCCGATGAAACATCTGTAGCCGTAAGCGGTTGCAGTACTGATAGTTCAGTGCGGCTCATCAAAGAGATCGAACAAAAATTCGGCGTTAACATGTTCGACCGGCAAAAACTGGCTTTCGCCATCGAAGGAAAAGTACAGTTGCTGCCGATGGCCCAGATTCCCTGGGGTATTGAAAAGGGTTTTATTAAAGAAGATACTTTGTACTTTAATAACCTCGCGGCCACAAAGGAACAACTGGAAAACAACTGGCTGGTACCGGCAGGAAAAAGCTGGTTAGGGAGTAGGTATTTTAACGGTAAGCTTACCACATAATAAAGAAATGGGTAGTTTTGAATATATGCGACAAACCACCTTCATAACAGACGGTAACGGAAATAAAATTTCTGCGATCCTTCCAATGAAAGCCTACAAGCAGCTAATGGAAGAATTGCAGGAATTAGAGGATATCCGCGCATACGATAAAGCAAAACGTAAAAAAGAAAAACCCATTCCGCTTAAAGATAGGATTAACTCCCCTTCACTTTCTTTACCGCATCATTAATTTGTTTTTGAGAAACCTGTTTTGGCGCCGGTGTTAAGTTATAAGCCAGTCCGATGCGCAGGTTCTGTGTGCGGCTATAGCGTTCACTCGTAACCGTGAATTTCTCATTATACGTCACTGATTTGAATTGCTGCTGCCTGAACGGGTCCACCACCATCATGGAAATGGTCATTCTTTTGTTGAGTAGTTTTTGCTGAAGCCCCAGTTGCATAGAGAGGTTGGCCCTGGAACGACCCTGCGGGTCGGCGAAGGAATGGTAACGTGAACTCCCTTCCACCAGGAAAAGTGGGTTGAAGGTATAGGTCCAGTTCATGGAAGCATTCAGTGAGCCTCCGTTCTGATACCGTATTTGTGAAAGTCCGTTATTGAGGTATTCGCTGAAAAGATAATGTATACTGGTGTTCAGCCTGAATTTCCTTGAAAAAGTATAACCGCCCCACAAACCGGCTTCATATTCTTTCCTGCCGGCCAGGTTCTCGAAAGTGATCTGTGTTTTTTCCCCTGGAATAGCCGTCCGCATCTGCTGAATAATATCTTCTACCTTATTATAGCCAAGTGAAAAGTTTACATAAGATTTCCCTTTGTATTTACCCAGCGTAAGGTCATAATTGTGCGCAAGCGCCGGTGCCAGGAAGGGATTTCCGAACCTGATGTTGTAAGGATCGGTGTATTCATCCACGGTAGGATTGAGCTCTCGGATGCCGGGCCTGCGTACGGTTTTCCGGTAAGAAAGGGTGGCCGTACGGTTGCCGCTCCACTCCTTCCGGAGCGTGGCTTGTGGCAACAGATTCCCGTAACGGTTCGTACTGTGTGGGGTATTGCCGGTAAAAAAGCGGAACCGCATGGCAGTCTGCTCGAAAGTGGCGCCACCGTTTACCTGCCATTTTTTATTGAACCTGAAGATGGCGGAACCTCTGTAACCGAGCACCTGTTGAAGAAAAACAAAATCGTTGCCCATCTGCGGGACAGGAACCTGCGTACCGTTGTCACGGTTGGTGTAAGAAACATCCAGTTTGTTGTTGTTCCTGCTGTTCAGGAACGTGAACCCGGTGGAAAACGTGAGTGGTTTCCAGCCCGAAGGTTGTGTATAGTCTGCCCGGATGTTCACGCTGCGGCTCCCGTTATTGGTGAGTTGCTGCTGAATACTATCCGGGGCGATGGCTGTTTCATCTTTGGGAGAAAGAAAACGTTGCGTGGCGATGCGTATATTGTCGTATGAACCACCATTGATGCCCGCGATCAGCTTTAATTGCTGGGCGGGATTCTTTCCTTTAAAAATGTAGGAAGCTGTGGCCCCGGGCGTAACATTGTTCCCTAATGTACCGTTGCTGCGGGTATTGAGCCGGTACACCTCATTAAACCGGTTCACATTACGGTAAGCGTTTAAACTCATATTATCCAGATCAGCATACTGCCCCTGCACCACGAGGTTGAACCGGTGACCGGGGTTGAGTTCATAATCTCCCGATAACCTGAAATGTGGCCGCCACTGGCTGTTGTCGAAACGTCCGTTCGTGAGCAACTGGCTGGTGGAATCCGTATAGAAATTCTCCCGCCTTGATTGGCTGCTGCCAGGTGTTTGGGTCAGTGAATTGCCCGCGATGAAATCTATGGCCCATTTCTTATCCCGGTAGGAAAAGTTCCCGTTCAGGTTAATTTCTCCGCGGGTGCCGTAAAATGTATTCAGTCTTCCGGTAAAACCAATCTTTCCTTTTTTAGTAATGATGTTGATCACCCCTCCTTCCTCACTGGCGTATTGTGGTGGCGGGTTCATCATCATTTCTATTTTTTCTATGGCTGAACCCGGAAGCGATTCCAGCAGGTCTGCCAGTTGCTGAGCATTCAGTCCGGTGGGTTTATCATCAATCAGAATACGGGGTTCTTTGCCTTTCAATAAAAGTTTCCCATCCGGATCGCTGGCCATCATGGGCATGTTTTTCAGCAGTTCGCCAGCGCTGGAACTATTGGCTGCGGGGGAAGCCGAAACATTCATGGTGAGCACACCGTCTTTATCCTCAAACAGTGGCTTTTCGGCCACCACCACTACTTCCTCCATTTGCGGAGCAATTGTTTCCATGGTAAAATCTGGTAACCCTGGCGCTCCCGGCGCTATCTCATTCAATACCAAATCAAGAAAACCGGTGCCTGTTATATTGAGCGTATATTTTTTTACCGGAATGCTTTCAAAGGAAAATTTCCCCTGCGCGTCCGTACTTGTACTAAAAACAACGGTGGTGTCGTCACTTGCCTTCAGGGAAACTGATAATCCTTCCAACGCCGTTCCACTGGTATCTTTTACCATACCTGCTAACCGGGCACGCAACTGAGCTTCCGAATGGAAACACAAGCAGCATAGCAGTAAAACAAAGCAATAACGCATGAGTGGTGTAGGTTACAAGGGGAAAACAGGATACAAGTTAATCGATTTGACTGAAAATAGCGCATTCTGCCAGTTTGTCACCATTGTTTCATTCCCTATATTTGCCCCCTAAACAGATTTTTCAGATGTTGGAGGCAAAGATCCAGGACGAGAGCAGGCAGGGAGAAGCGTTCGCTCCGTTCGCAGAAGATCCGAATACTTACGAAAAGAAATTCTACATAGAAAGTTATGGTTGCGCCATGAATTTCAGTGACAGCGAAATCGTGGCATCTATTCTACAGGAAAAAGGCTTTGGCGCCACCCGGAATTCGGAAGAAGCCGACCTGATCCTGGTGAACACCTGTTCTATCCGCGAAAAAGCGGAGCAGACCGTCCGCAAACGCCTCACCGAGTTTCGCAAATTAAAGGAAGCACGTCCCGGAACATTAGTGGGCGTGCTGGGCTGTATGGCGGAAAGACTGAAATCGAAACTACTGGAAGAAGAGAAACTGGTAGATATGGTGGTAGGCCCCGATGCCTACCGTACATTGCCCGGCCTGATAGAAGAAGCGGAATCTGGTCAGAAAGCCGTGAACGTATTGCTTAGCCGGGAAGAAACTTATGCCGATATTGCTCCGGTTCGCCTCGACAGCAACGGCATTACCGCCTTTGTAAGCATCATGCGCGGTTGCAACAACATGTGCTCCTTCTGCGTGGTGCCCTTCACCCGTGGCCGCGAACGCAGCAGGGACATACAATCTATTGTCGCGGAATGCCGCGAACTGTTTGAAAAAGGATACAAAGAAGTGACCCTGTTGGGCCAGAATGTAGACAGCTACTACTTCACACCGGAAGGTAAAAACGAAAAGCCCATCACTTTCGCCGAACTGCTGGAGCAGGTGGCGCTTATTTCCCCGGAATTGCGTGTGCGTTTCAGTACCTCCCATCCGAAAGACATCACAGATGATGTGCTGCATACCATGGCGAAATATGAAAACATCTGCAAGTGTATTCATCTGCCCGTTCAAAGCGGTTCGTCACGCATCCTTCAATTGATGAACAGGACCTATACCCGTGAATGGTACATCGCAAAGGTGAACCGTATCCGAGAGATCATGCCCGATTGCAGCATTACCTCTGATATAATCACCGGTTTCTGCACCGAAACGGAAGACGATCACCTGGAGAGCATCTCCATCATGGAGTATTCAAAATACGATATCAGCTACATGTACTTCTACAGTGTGCGTCCGGGAACCCTGGCCCACCGCCGTTACGAAGACGATGTACCGCTGGAAGTAAAGAAACGCAGGCTGGCAGAAGTGGTGGAAGTACAGAACAGACTTTCCAAAGAAAGCTACAGGAACGATGTCGGGAAAACCTTCAAAGTACTAATAGAAGGCAATTCCAAAAGAAGTGAACACGATTGGGCGGGAAGAAATTCACAAAACAAAGTGGTGGTGTTCCCCAAAGGAAACCATGCTTATAAAAAGGGCGACTACGTCATGGTAAAAGTGAAGGATGCCACACAGGCCACTTTACTAGGAGACATTGTTGCCTGATAAAACGGAAACATACCAATGGATTTACAAAGCATAAAGAACAGATTCGGCATCATCGGGAACTCGCCGGCCCTCAACTACGCGCTGCAGGTAGCCGCCCAGGTAGCCAATACCGACCTTACCGTATTGATTGTGGGAGAAAGCGGTGTGGGTAAAGAAGTGTTCTCACAAATCATTCACGCACTCTCGGCCAGGAAGCACAACCCGTTCATTGCCGTGAACTGCGGGGCTATTCCTGAAGGCACCATCGATTCAGAACTTTTCGGTCACGAAAAAGGCTCCTTTACCGGAGCCGTAGATGCCCGGAAAGGTTATTTTGAAACCGTAAACGGCGGTACGATTTTCCTGGATGAAATTGGCGAAATGCCGCTGGGTACGCAGGCTCGTTTGCTCCGCGTGCTCGAAACAGGTGAGTTCATCCGCGTCGGTTCTTCCAAAGTGCAAAAAACCGATGTGCGCGTCATCGCCGCCACCAACCGCGAATTGCTGGAAGGTACAAGGCAGGGGAAATTCCGTGAAGACCTCTACTACCGGTTAAGCACCGTGCCCATCAGGGTGCCTTCCCTCCGCGACCGCAAGGAAGATGTGATGCTCCTGTTCAGAAAGTTCGCGGTGGATTTCGCGGAACGCTATAAAACTTCTCCCGTTCAGCTGGACGAGGAAGCGAGAAATATGTTAATTAACTATCCCTGGCGCGGAAATGTGCGGGAACTGAAGAATATTGCGGAGCAGATTTCGGTGCTGGCGCAGGATAAGCATGTGGGTGCGCAGGAACTGAGCAGGTTCCTGCCCGATGGTACGCACCACACGAACATGCCGGTACTGGCCGGGAATCAGCACCAGGGTTTCAGCGGAAACGATTTTTCCAACGAAAGAGAAATCCTTTACAAGCTGTTCTTCGATATGAAGAAAGATGTAACGGAACTCAAAAAGATGTTCCTCGAGATTTTGCAGAACCCACAGGTGGCCGCGCAACATCCCGGCATCATCAACGAACTGAAAGAGTTGAAAACAACGGAAATGTTCCCGCCCCCGGCACTGGTGCAACCCGTACAGCAAATGCCAACCACGGCCCAACCGGTTATCCTGCACAACGAACATGATATCCACCACCATGAGGAAGTGGAAGAATCACTCAATATCATGGACAAAGAAAAAGAACTGATTGTGCGCGCATTGAAAAAACACAAGGGAAAAAGAAAAGATGCCGCCACAGACCTGGGCATCAGTGAAAGAACACTTTACAGAAAACTCAAAGAGTACGATATCAATGAATAAAATAGCTGTTTTTACACGCTTCCTGGCCCTGATCGGCATACTCTGGCTGCTGCCGGGGTGCTATACTTTCAAAGACGTTTCCATTCCGCCTGAAATAAAAACGGTGAAGGTGAACTACCTTGAAAACAAGGCCAGGTACATCAATCCCACTTTATCGCCGCAACTGACGGACAGGCTGCGCCAGAAGATCGTAAACCAGACCAGGCTGATCCAGACCAATAATGATGACGCGCATTACGTGATCTCCGGACAGATTACCGGTTATGATGTAATCACCACCGGTGTTTCCCAGCAACAGGCTTCTGTGAACAGGCTGAACGTTACGTTTCACCTGGAGCTCCGGGACAACGTGAACAACAAGGATACGGAAAGCGATATCAGCCGCAGCTTCGACTTCTCCGCGAACCTTTCCCTTTCCCAGGCAGAGGCTCAGTTGAGAGAGGATATCCTCAAAAACCTGACCGACGAAATTTTCAATAAAATCTTCTCTAACTGGTAAGTTTCTGTAAGTTTGATTATGATGCAAACCGCCGTTGATGAAATGGTCTATCGACTGCTGCGCAAAAAATCGCTGGCAGAAACCAGCGTGCAGCAACTAGAGGACCTGGTGAAGGATTATCCTTATTTCCCGCTCACACGTTTCCTGCTCGCGCGCAAAGCGCTTGAAAATAACCTTCCGCAAGTGGAAGAACGGCAGAAAATGGCCGCCGTTTATATGCCCGATGTCCATTGGCTTCAATATGTTTTGCACGATGGCATTTCGTATACCGATGAGGTGGTAGCGGAAGAGGAAGAAGAAGATTTATATGAGGAGAACGAACAAACTGAAGTTTCCCCGGAGGAGCCGTTTATAGAAGAAATTCCCGCCTCACAAGCTGCATTCGATCCACAGCCACAGCCTTCCACCTGGACCGAAGCTGCCATTCATGATGAACCGGAGGAACCGGCTTTAGAAGAAGAAGAACTGGCCGATCCACGATTACAACAGGATATTCCATTGCCAACGGATGATGGACTGGACCAAACGATCGCTGAACTGAAAGCAGGTCCGGCTAAAGCCACTGTTCCCGACGATACCGCGATCCCTGTTGATCCTTATCATAGCATTGACTATTTCGCTTCCCAGGGCATACAACTGAAGAACGACGACCTGAATAAGGACCAGATGGGGCGGCAACTGAAGAAATTCACCGAATGGCTCAAAACCATGAAGCGTATCCCCGCCTCGGAAAGCGCCGCTGATATTGACGATGCCACGAACCAGAACATCCAGAACATCGCCGCCCATTCCATCGCCGGTACCGAAATCAACACGGAAGCCATGGCCGATGTGCTGGTGAAACAAAAAAGATACGACCGGGCCATT
>CAMLPA010000150.1 GCA_946481605.1 uncultured Flavihumibacter sp.
CAGTCTGGGCAGACTTATAATGGTTGTTGTCGTAGATTCTTCTGTCGTAGTGCCAACTGCCGATGCAGGTGCAGGTTTGCCAGGGGAGGGGTTCGATCTTGTCGCTCTGCCCGCGTTCAATGTCCCATACCATGGTTTTGCGTTGCTCTTCATCCAGGATTTTTCCGTTGATCACCGCTTCCAGTTTACCGTGCTTTTTAATACTGCGGTTGTACATGTGCGCTGCGATGCGTAATCCCGCGTCACTTACGGGCCATAACGGAAGTGCGGTATCATCGAAGTACACAAGTTTGGGGTCGTATTTATTGATGAGTTCGATGGTTCGTTTGTAGAACTTTTCGCAGTATGCCGTGCTGGGTGGTGTAACGCCATTGCCCCAGTTCCATTGGCTGTGAATGGTGCCGGTATTTTCACTGTTTTTAGACAGTGGGTGGTTTTGTGCGTACAGTTCCTGCGGGTCCATACCATCCCACCATTTTCCTTTGCCATCGGCTTTTGTAGCGTTGCCATCATAGGGGATACCTGCTTTGGGTCCTTTTTTGTCGGAGCGTTGTGCCGTTTCCATCCAGCTCCAGGCGTGGGCCGCGTGTACACTTACGCCGAAGTGCAGGCCGTGTTTGCGGGCGGCTTTTGCCCATCCGCCCACCAGGTCTTTTTTCGGACCCACTTTAACGGAGTTCCAGGGCTGGTGCTTCGAATCGTATAGATCCATGTTGTCGTGGTGGTTGGCGAGGGCCACAAAATACTGGGCGCCTGCTTTTTTGTACAGCGCCAGCAATTCGTCTGGGTTCCACTTTTCCGCTTTCCATTCATGGATCACATCTTTAAAACCAAATTCGGAAGGATGGCCATATTTTTCTACGTGGTACCTGTATTGGTCCGATCCTTCGTCGTACATGTGCCGCGCATACCAGTCGCCGCGTTCCGGTTGGCATTGCGGTCCCCAGTGCGCCCAGATGCCGAACTTGGCATTGATGAACCAGTCTGGTGTTTTGTATTGTTTCAGTGATTCCCAATCTGGTTTGAATGGGCCTTTGGCAAAGGCTTCTTCACCTGCGGGCAGGAAACTGATCAGTTCATCCTGGAGGAATCTGGAAAGAAAGGCTGCGGGCGCCGCGCCGGCAATCGTTTTGATAACAGTCCGTCTTTTCATGCTGTATGTTTATGAAGGATTATTGTTGAATGAATGGGCTGGATGTAGCGGGATATTTATCAGTAAGCCCTATTGCTCCACCTAAGTTTAAGGCAATTTATTAAAGTATTTCCGCTTGGCGATTGCTGCGTTAATATAGTGCAAGTTTTAGCGACTATGCCACATGCCGCTCTGGAAAATTAACAGGATTTTTGTGTGCTGTATATACTGATGTGAAGAACATACAGTGAAACGGAGATTCCCCTGGTTAATTAAATCATGTTTGCCATGGAAGTGAGGAACGGCGATGAATTATTGTGGAAAGGTTTTAGAAACGGAGACCAGTCGTGCCTGGAGCAGCTCGTAAAAAAGCATTATGCGCTCCTGTACGATTACGGTAAAAAGTTCACCAGCGATCCCGAACTTGTGAAAGACGCTATCCAGGAATTGTTCCTGGTATTGTGGAAGAACAGGGCCAACATCGGCGAAACGGCGTCCGTAAGGAACTACCTGTTTAAAGCATTGCGGCGGAAGATAGAACGTTTGCTGAATGCAAAAAAAGGCACCCTGGCCTTACCCCTGGAATTTGAACACTTTCTGCCTGCCGATATTGAATCTCCTGAGTTGTTGCGTACGTTACAGGAAGAAAATACCGCGAGAAGCGCACTTGTGTTTCGCATCCTCGGCACGCTTTCGCGCCGCCAGCAGGAAATTATATACCTCCGTTTTTACCTGGAGGCCGACCATGACGAGATTGCCAGGATCATGGGATTAAGCAGGCAGGCGGTATATAACCTGCTTCACCTTTCCATCACCAGACTGAAACGTCTTTCTATCCACGCAAATGGGCATGAGTTGATGCTGCTTGCGTTTGGGATACTTTTTTTCTAAAAAAATCAAATTGAATGGTTAGATATTCCGGTTGCCGGTGTATTGAATTGGGACCATTGTAGTTTTTCAGATGCCACAACCCATCATCAGGAATATCGACGACATAATAGCCAGCGCTTCTTTCAGAAGATGGATCCTTGATAACAGCGAGGAAGATGCCTTTCTATGGCAACAATGGCTCGCTGAAAATCCCGATAAAATTGAATGGGTGGCCACGGCCAACCTCGTGGTACGAACACTGGTTTCCGCGCAGGAAGAATTGTCTCCTGCTGAAGTGGAATCTGAGGTGGAAAAACTGATGGCGCGCATTGCGGAGGAGGAACTGCACGAAGCACCAGTTGCCGCAGCTTTGCCAGAACTCCCTAAAACCGGGCGTTCTAAAATCATGCTTTCTTTTAGGAAATACTGGTGGGCCGCTGCAAGTATTTTATTGTTGGCCGGTTGGCTGGCTTTGCGTGGCTATCAGGATAATTCAGTTGCGCAGGAACTTTCACTCGAATCTTTCCGTGCCGCTACAACCAGCGGGAATGTAGAGTATGTTAACAATACAGATACAGTAATGTCTGTATTGCTGAAAGATGGCTCTAAGGTGGAACTGATGAAGGGCGGAAGACTTGTTTGCAACAGGAATGGCGCCAATGGAGAAAGAGCGGTTTTCCTGGAAGGCGCGGCGTTCTTCAATGTTATCAAAGACCAGGACCATCCTTTTGTGGTGTACTCCGGGAAAATAGTAACGAGGGTGTTGGGTACAAGTTTTTGGGTGAATGCCGGTGCGGGTTCGAATGAAGTGGGCGTAAAGGTGAAAACCGGAAAGGTTTCTGTTTTTAAGGCCGAAGCATTTGTTGCGGCGAAGAAGAAAGGAACACAGCCCGGCGGAATATTACTGATGCCAAACCAGCAGGTGAAATTGAACGCAAAAACCTTGTTGCTGGAGAAAGATGTGGTGGAAAGTCCCGCTGTTTTAGATGGCAGCCCTGTTGTGACCAGGTTTGAGGCCACGCCCGCGGCGGAAGTGTTTCAACAACTGGAACATGCTTATGGCATCCCGGTTCTTTTTGATGAAAACATCATGGCACAATGTTCGGTAACGGCCGTGCTGGAAGATGAGCCTTTCTATGAAAAACTGGAGGTGGTATGCCGAATTATCAACGCCCGCTACGAGGTAGTGGATGGCAATGTGGTGGTGTATTCGAAAGGGTGTAAGTAAGTGTAATTTATTCCTTCACCATAAAACCAGGACAACTGTTGTAAAAGAGAATTCCCTTCATGAAAGGGCCCGCAATGTTGGAAGCATTACAGGCCCGGTGCTGTACTAAGCGTGGTTGCGCCGTACGGCTTGTTCAGTAAATCTTCAACAATCAACTAAACGATTGCAATTTATGAGAAATTCAATTATTTCCATTGGTATCGCCATTATGAAAATTTCTGCTATTCCACTCATCGTGTTGCTCACTTTCCTCAATTCGTTTGCGAGCGAAACCCTGGGCCAGTCGCCACTCAGCAAAAAAGTGACGCTCTCCGTAAAAGAAGCGGCTTTGAAAAAAGTATTGAAGGAAGTGGAGACCAAAACGGGTGTACGCCTGTATTACAGTCCAGAATTAATCATGACGGACAGGCGCATCACCGTAGAAGCAAAGGATGAACGCCTTGAAACATTATTCGCCAGGATGCTCACGCCCCTGAATATAAGGGTGGATGTGGATGAGCGTGCGCGGGTATTTCTCACCAGGATAACTGATGTTGCGGCTTCGAAGGAGAAGCCGGATGTAGCCACCATGGTGGCGAGAACACTCACAGGTAAAGTGCTGGCTGCCGACGGCGCGCCGGTGGAAGGCGCTACCGTGCAGGAGAAGGAAAGCGGTATTGGTACAGCCACTTCAGCCGACGGATCTTTTGAACTGAATATTCCCGGCGATAAAGGTGTGCTGGTGGTGAGCGCCGTTGGTTACGAAACCAAAGAAGTACCCCTGGGCAGCGCGGCAACCATTACAGTGGTGCTCACGCCTGTTGCCAATAGTTTGAACGATGTGGTAGTAGTGGGCTTCGGCACACAGAAAAAAGTAAACCTTACCGGAGCGGTGTCGAGTGTGTCCGCAAAAGATATTGAAAACAGGCCTATTACCCAGGCTTCACAAGCGCTGGCGGGACTAGCCAGTGGGGTAACAATAGCACAGGGCTCCGGAAGGCCGGGAAACGATGGCGCCGGCATCACCATCAGGGGATTGGGCACCTTCTCCGGTGCAGGCAATAGTCCGTTGATACTGGTGGATGGACTCGCTTCTTCCATCAATGATGTGGATCCGAACAACATCAAAAGTATTTCCGTGCTGAAGGATGCCGCTTCCGCTTCCATATATGGTACACGTGCCGCTAATGGCGTTATTCTCATCGAAACTAAAAGGGGGCAACGCGGCAAACTTCAACTCAGCTATAATAGTTACGTGGGTTGGCAGAAAGTGACCGAACTCCCCGATTTTGTGCCCTCATGGGAATTCGCCACACTTACCAACGAAGCCAACGTGAATGCCGGGCAATCGCCAACTTACAGCGCCAGCGATATTGAGAAATTTCGTGATGGCTCCGATCCTGATAATTTCCCCAATGTGCCGCACCTTAAAAACCTGCTCAACTCCGGTTCCGGATTTCAAACCAACCACAACCTGAGCTTTACGGGCGGCGACGCGAAGAATACTTACTTGTTCTCCGTAGGATACCTTTCGCAGGATGGTCTGGTAAGAAAGAATACGTACAACAAATACAATATTCTCCTCAACTTCGACAGCAAGCTGAAAGATAACCTTACGCTGCGCGTGAACCTGAGTGGCAACGCCGCGAATACCGATGAACCCCGGCAATACGATGGGGAAATGACCAGTATGATTGGTTTCGCCGTAAGGCAGGGACCGATTTTCGCCGGAAAGAAATCGGATGGTACTTACGGTTACCAGGACAACTACAGTCCTGAAGCCTGGCTCGACAGTAAATCATTCGTGAACCGTAAAAATAAATTCTTCCTCGGCGGTGCCGAACTGGCCTGGGAAGCATTCAAAGGGTTCACGCTTACCGGAAAAGCGGGCTATAACTATACGAATTATACCGACAATAGTTTCGCTTCCACCTTCGTGTTCGATCAGTTCAAAACCGTAGGACCAAGTAATCTTTCCGTTCAGTCCGGAGATAATTCATTGCTTACTTTACAGGCCCTCGCCAATTATTCCAAAACTTTTGGCGACCATGCCATCAGTGCGCTTGCTGGTTTTTCTCAGGAAGAATTCCGGGAGGACTGGACCCGCGCTTTCAGGGATAATTTCCCCAACAATGAGTTGTACGAAATAAATGCCGGAGCCGCCAGCAACATGCAGGCCTTCGGTTCCGGCTCCGAGTGGGCGCTCCGGTCGTACTTCGGACGCATCAATTATAATTTCAACGGCAAATATTTATTGGAAGCAAACGCCCGGTACGACGGCACTTCCAGGTTCCCATCGGAAGGAAGATGGGGCGTGTTCCCTTCCTTCTCCGCAGGCTGGAGAATTTCTGAAGAAAACTTCCTGCGCGATAATGTCTCCTGGATCAATAACCTGAAACTCCGCGCTTCCTGGGGTAAACTGGGCAATCAGAATGTAGGAAATTATCCTTACCAAAACCTGTTGAGCCTGGGGCAGAACTATACTTTCGGCGGCGCGCTGGCTTCCGGTGCAAGGGTGACCACACTCGCGAACGGCAACATTACCTGGGAAAAAACACAGGTGACAGACATTGGACTGGACGCTGATTTCTTCAACGGAAAACTGGGACTGGTATTCGATTATTTCAACAAAACCACCTCCGATATTCTCTACAACATCACAGTATCCAGTGTCTTGGGACTCGGAACTTCAGAAGTGAACGCGGGAGAAGTGAAGAATACCGGTTTTGAATTGTTACTGAATTACCGGGACAGGATCGGTGATTTCAATTTTGGCATCTCACCCAACTTCTCCTATGTAAAGAACAACATCACGAAACTCGGCGGGGGATTAGAGGAAGACATCAGCAAGGGGCTGTTCGTTGGTAGCCCGATGAACGCGATCTATGGCTATGTGGCGGATGGCCTGTTTGTTGACGCCGCGGATATTGCGAGGTCGCCGGCACAACCTTACGCGGCCGAACCTGGTTTCGTAAAATACAAAGACATCAGTGGTCCCGATGGTATTCCCGACGGAAAAGTAGATGCTACTTACGACCGTACCATCATCGGCTCCACCTTCCCCAAATATTCCTTCGGCGCCACACTCACCGCGGATTACAAAGGGTTCGACCTGATGGTGTTGCTGCACGGACTGGGCGGCTTCGAAAAACAAATGGGTTCCTACCAGGCTTTCGCGTTCTACAACAGTGGCCAGGTACAACGCTGGCAGGCGGACAACCGCTGGACTACGGATAATCCTGATCCCAATGCGCAGTACATCAAAATGAGCAAACTGAACATGGGCAGCGGAACCATTCTTACTTCTACTTTCTGGAACAGGAACGCGTCTTTCCTGCGGGTGAAAAACATCCAGTTGGGCTATACACTTCCCGCTGCTGTTGTTGGAAAAGCCGGTATTGAAAGGTGCAGGATATTCTTCAGTGGCCAGAACCTTTTCTCCATCAACAATTTCTACCAGGGATGGGATCCGGAAATGAGCCAGTCTACCGGCGATAACAGTCCATTCTATCCCATCACCAGTGTGTACACTTTTGGCGTGAATGTGAAATTCTAAGGATTAAAAAGAAAAATCATGAAACAATTACTTGTCATAAAGCAATATACTTTCGGTGTCCTTTTGTTAACCATGACCATGTGGATGGTCGGCTGTAAAAAAGATTTTTTCGACAAACAACCCCTGGATGCTGTTTCCGATGCCACGTTCTGGAAAACGGAAAACGATGCGCAACTGGCGCTGGTAGGGTGTTACAATACAGGCGGCGGCTGGAAAGGAGAGGATTTCTGGATGCCAAGAGGTTTGTTGTATCTTGACCTGATGGCTGGAAACGGATCGGAAAAAGAACTGATCCCCGACCATGTAACAGACGGAACACTTACTTCCGATTACTGGGTGACCCGTGGCTACTGGCAGAGTTCCTACGCGAAAATTGCGACCTGTAACAACTTTCTGTCGCACATTGATGCCATCACGATGGATGCCAATAAAAAAGCCATTTTTACGGCTGAAGTAAGAACACTCCGGGCATACGAATACTTCAACCTGGCTTTGTATTTCGGCGATGTGCCACTGGTTACAAAAGTGCTCACGGTAGAGGAAGCGAACAGTGTGTCCAGAACAGCTAAGAATGAAGTATGGGCTTTCGCGGAAAAAGAGCTCAAAGAAAGCGCGCCGGTATTGCCCCCTTCAAGACCTGCCGCTGAAAATGGCCGCATTACAGCAGGCGCGGCGCTCGCCATTCTTGGGCGGCTTCAGATGGCCGCTAAAAAATGGGAAGATGCGGTAACAACATATAAAACGATTATAGATAACAATGTTTACAGCATTCAACCTTATTACAAGGGCCTTTTCTGGCAGGCCAATGAACTGAACAACGAAGTGGTGCTCAGTTCGCAGTTCCAGCAGGATGTGTACAGCCATGTAATGCTGCAATACCT
>CAMLPA010000151.1 GCA_946481605.1 uncultured Flavihumibacter sp.
ATCGTGGTATCGGTACTGGCCTTTGTAGTGGCTTCGGTACTGGTGGCACGTTGATCAATGGCAAATAATTACAATGCAGGAACCGATTTTTTACAACAGGGATTTAAGTTGGCTCTCTTTTAATGAAAGGGTGCTGGAAGAAGCGGACGCGCCGGGTGTGCCGCTCATGGAAAGGTTCCAGTTTCTTTCCATCTATTCTTCCAACCTGGATGAATTCTACCGGGTAAGAATACCCGCTTTGCTGGCGCTCCAGCATATTGAAACGGAAAAAGAAGATGTGCTGCCGCTGGTGAAGGAAAAGATCGACGCGCAATTGCAGGTGTTCGGCAACATCTTGCGCAAACTATTGCCGGTGCTTGAAATGGAAGGCTATGTGCTGCTGTACGATAAGCCCGTGCCGGAATCGGTAAAGCAACGGGCCGCACATTATTTTTACACGCAGGTACTGGGTTTCCTCCAACCTGTCGTACTGCAGGAAGGAACTGAGTTCTTTCCCGAAAACAATAAACTGTACCTGCTCGCAGGGAACACGATCTATAATGTGCCCTCCGACCAGTTGCCGCGTTTCTGGACCATAAAAGAAAACGGGGTCACCTATATATTTTTCCTCGACGACCTGGTGCGCATGCACCTCCCATCCATTACAAAGGACCCCACCTCCGGCGAAGCGTTCAGTTTCAAGATCACCCGCGACGCGGAACTGAACCTGAAAGATGATTACCAGGGCGACCTGGTGGATAGAATGGAAGAAGAAATATCGAAACGTGATTTCGGACTCGCCACACGTGTGTTGTACGATCCCGCCATGCCAGCAGCACAGTTGGATACTTTGATCCGGTTCTTTCAACTCAATGGCGCCAACCTGGTAAAAGGAGGAAGGTACCACCACCTGAAAGACCTGGCTTCCCTGCCCGTGCACAACCCCGACCTGCGCTACGAACCCATGCCACCTGTAAACGACGGGCTGGAAAGCATAACCTGTTTGCTGGATGAAGTGGGGAAACGAGATATTTTGCTCCACCCGCCTTTTCATTCCTACGATAATGTGCTGCGCTTCTTCAACGAAGCCGCTATTGATCCTTCGGTACAAGAGGTGTATGTAACGCTTTACCGGGTGGCCGATCAGTCAAAAATAGCACAGGCGCTTATTTCTGCCGCGAAGAATGGTAAAAAGGTATTCGTGATGGTGGAACTGAAAGCCCGGTTCGATGAAGCCAACAACATCCGCTGGACCCGCCGTATGAAGAAGGCCGGGGTGAAAGTGGTGCACAGCCGCACTTCGCTGAAAGTACACGCCAAAATAGCATTGGTGGTGCGGCAATCGGAACAGGGGCAACAGTTGCTGGGGCTCCTTGCTACGGGGAACCTCAATGAAACGACCGCCCGTTTTTATACGGACCACCTGTTGCTTACCGCGCGTAAAGATATGCTGGAAGAATTGCAGCGCCTTTTTCATTTCCTGGTATCTGGAAAGAAACCTTCCGAAGCGGGCGATCTTCAGTTCAATCACCTGCTGGTAGCGCGGTTCAACCTGAAAGAAAAGTTTACAGCGCTTATACGCCGCGAAATAACACACGCGCAACAAGGACTTCCCGCTTCCATTCACATCAAAATGAATAACCTGGAAGAAAAGTCGATGATCGCATTGTTGTATGAAGCCGCGCAGGCCGGCGTCCAAATTACATTGCTGGTAAGGGGCATCTGCTGCCTGGTGCCCGGCGTGCCCGGACTCAGCGAAAACATTACCGTGCGCAGGATCGTAGACCGCTTCCTGGAGCATGGCCGGATATTCTGCTTCCACAACAACGGGAATACTGAAGTGTACCTCGGCTCCGCAGACTGGATGAACAGGAACCTCCACAGGAGAATAGAAGTATGCTTTCCCATCCATGATCCGGAGGGGAAAGCAACCTTGCAGGAAATGATGGTTTTGCAGATGGCCGACAATGTAAAGGCACGTCCGCTTCCCGCCCTTACCAACGGTAAACTGGTGCGCTCACAATACGCAATATGGGACCGGCTCCTGGGGAAAATGGCGCTGGCGCTGCTGTTGCTGTTCTTCGTGTCCTGCGGCATGGTGAACGACCATAAAAACCCGGAAGGCTACGATTTTACCGCCCCTGAAAAATTCTTTATCTCCGATGACCTTACCGAGATATCAGGTATCGCTTTGAACGGCGACAGAACAGATAGCATGTACGCCGTGCAGGATGAAAAAGGAAAACTGTTCCGTTTTAAACCCGGGATGAAAAAACCGCACAAGGTGAACTTCGCCAAAAGCGGCGATTATGAAGATGTCTCCATCGCGGACAACCAGGTTTGGATATTAAAAAGTAACGGTCAACTACTCAACTTTCCGCTGAACGTGGATTCCGCCGGTTTTGTGAACCCTGTAGTGCACGAAAACATACTGCCCAAAGGAGAATACGAAGCCATGGATATTGATGGCGGCAACATATATGTATTGTGTAAAACCTGTAAAGTAAATAAAAAACAACCCGCCGTTACAGGATATGTTTTGCGGGCAGATACGGCCGGGAAACTTTCTGTAACCAGTTCGTTCCAGTTAGCGGAATCGCAGATACCGGAGCAGTTCAAGAAGAAGAATTTCTCTTTGCATCCTTCTGCTATGGCGAAGCATCCGCTTACGGGTAACTGGTACATTATGGCTTCCGCGAACAAGTTGCTGGTGGTGGCCGACACGAACTGGCAGATTAAGGAAACCTACCGCCTCTCACCCTCGGTTTTCAGGCAGCCCGAAGGGCTGGTGTTCGCGTCTTCGGGTGATATGTACGTTTCCAATGAAGGCGATGATATTTCAGTAGCCAACCTGCTGCTTTTCCGCTGGAAGCATCAAAAGCAGTAAAGGAACAGATCAGTTTATTTAAGTCGCACCGCGCTTGCGGGGCGGAGGAGGATATATATGAAAACAGCACTACATTTATTGGTTTACCTGCTGCTGGCCGCAGGAAGTTATGCCCAGACCGCAAGGGTGATCCTGATCGGCGATGCGGGATTAAAAGATGACCGGCAGCAACAACTGATGCGCCTTGCGGCGGAACAGGTATTACCGGGCCGCACTACCGTATTTTTCCTGGGCGATAATGTTTACCCGCGCGGCATGAACCTGCCCGGCCAGGGCGATTCCACCTGGGGACCGGAAATACTCCGTTCACAATATGCACCCATGCGCGCTAAAGGAGCGCCCGTTTATTTTATTCCCGGAAACCACGATTGGGACCGGATGGGGCCCGATGGACTCGCGAAAATAAAATTGCAGGGACAGTTCCTGGAAGCACAGCATGATCCGTTGTTAAAACTTGTTCCCGCCGACGGCTGCCCCGATCCCGTTGAAATTGAAGTGTCCGATAGTTTGTCCATCATCGCTTTCGACAGCGAATGGTGGTTGTTCCCTTACCCCAAAAACAATCCCGGTGCGGAATGCGCCTGCCAGACGCGTGCCGATGTGGCCGAAAGGCTCCAGGCTTTGCTGTACAAGAACCGCCACAAAGTAGTGCTGCTCGCTTCGCACCATCCGTTTGAAACTTATGGCGTTCATGGTGGCAGGTTCTCTTTTAAGGACCATCTTTTTCCGCTTACGGCCGCGAACAAAAACCTGTATATCCCGCTGCCATTGGTGGGCTCGTTGTATCCATTGCTGAGAACAGTGTTCACGAATGCCGAAGACAAGGGACACCCTCTGTACAGGGATATGATCCGCCAACTCGGCAAGGCCTCGGAAGCGCACCAGAACCTGGTGCATGTTTCCGGACACGACCACGGGCTGCAATTCATTCAGAAAGATATCCTGCAGGTAGTGAGTGGTTCCGGCGCTAAAAATTCCGCCACTTACAAAGGAAAGGGGAGCCTGTATGCTACTTCCCACAATGGTTTTGTAGTGGCCGACCTGATGCCCGGCAACCAGTTGCTGCTGAAATATTTTACGGTGGAAGGAGAGAACGCTGGTAGCGGATATACTTACACGAAAAATTATATTTCCGTAGTTGAAAAAGAACTTTCAGTGGCCCAAACCTATGCGAAAGACAGTGCCACCGTGGCGATAAAGCCTGCTTATGATAGTGTGTCAAGGTCGCACCGGCGCTTCTTCGGGGAGAACTACCGCAAAGAATGGGCAACGCCCACCACAATACCTGTGCTCCGCGTTTCGGATATGATGGGTGGATTAAAGCCCATTAAAAGAGGTGGTGGTATGCAAACGAAATCGCTGCGCCTCGAAGATGCGAAGGGAAATGAATGGGTACTGCGGTCTGTCGAAAAAGCGCCGGATGTATTGCTGCCGGAAGGTTTGAAGGAAACCTTCGCCAGCGACTGGGTGGAAGATGCCATGAGCGCGCAACATCCCTATTCGGCCCTCGTTATACCGCCACTTGCAAAAGCCGCAGGCGTGCCGCATGCGGAACCCATCATCGGTATCGTTGCGCCCGATACGGCGTTGGGGGAACACAATGTGGTGTTTGCCGACAGGGTTTGTCTGCTCGAAAGGCGCGAACCCATCGGCTCCTCGGACAATACGCCGAAGATGCTCGAAAAGATCCGTTCTGATAACGACGACACCTTCGATGGCGAAATGTGGCTCCGCGCAAGATTGCTCGATATACTGGTAGAAGATTGGGACCGCCACGAGGACCAGTGGCGCTGGGCCAACACGAAAAAAGGGAAGAACAAATTCTACCTGCCCGTTCCCCGCGACCGCGACCAGGTGTTCCATAAAACGGAAGGCTGGTTCCCGAAACTCGCTTCCCGGCAATGGCTCGTGCCTACCTTGCAGGGCTTCGATGAACAGATCAACAGCGCCAGGTATTCGCTTTTTAAAACGAAGTTCCTCGATCCTTATCCGGCCACCCAAATCTCCGATGAAAGGTGGATGCAGATCGTGGAGGAATTTGTAGCCGCTATGACCGATGAGGTGCTGGAAGAATCCCTTCGCCGCCTGCCCGCTGAACAATACGCCTTGCGCCACGAAGAACTGCTGCGTAACCTGAAAGGAAGAAGGGGTGAAATTGTTGCCGCCATGCAACGCTTCAGGAAATTCATCTCCCGGAAAGTGGACATCGCCGGTTCCGATAAGAATGAATTGCTTTCCATCACAGAAAATGCTTCGGGTAACCTCGAGGTAACGATGAGAAAAATCAATAAAGACGGGGAACTGAAGGATACCCTGATGCACCGCACTTTCTCCGGCAAGGTAACCAGTGAACTGCGCTTTTACCTGTTCGATGGCCACGACAGTGTGCATGTGTCAAAAAAATCCGGCAATACCAAACTGCGGTTCATTGGCGGAAAGAAAAAACTGCCTATACATTTTGAAGGCAATGCCCGCAACGCCAAAGTATATGCGCGCCCTGGAAAACTCCTGGCTTATGGTGATACCACCGGCCTTCGAAAGAAATGGGGTACAGATAGTCTGCATACTGCACTCGTGCCCGTAAACCTCTACAATACCTGGATGCCGCTGATCACCATCGGGCTCAACCTGGATGACGGTTTTATATTGGGTGGCGGTTTCCGCTACACCGGTAAATCTGGTTTCAGAAAACTGCCCTACACGCATATCCAGGAGTTTATGCTCGCCCATTCCTTTTCCACCAGCGCATACAGGATGCGTTACCGCGGGGAGTGGAACCAACTGGTAGGGAAGGCCGACCTCACACTCAACGCGATGATCAGGGCCCCGGACAATACCATTAACTTCTTCGGAAGGGGCAATGAAACTGAATATAAAAAGACGGGCGAACACATCAGGTTTCACCGGACGCGTTTTTCGGTTTTCCAGTTCGATCCGGGCTTCCAGTGGAGAAAGCAAAAAGGATTCAGTTATTTTATCGGCCCTACGCTGCAGTATTATAAATTCGATGGGGAAGACAACGACGGCCGCTTCATCCAGCAGACCGATAAAATCGGTTCTTATGACAGTGTTACCGTCAATAAGGCAAAATTCCACCTCGGATTAACAACGGGCCTGGAATTGGATAAACGGAACAATGTGGTCCTCACCAACTGGGGGTACAGGATTGCCCTGCGGTTGCAGGCTTACAAAGGCATGAACGGATTTTCGGAGGATTTCGCGCAACTTGTCCCGGAAATCAGCGTGTACAACAACCTCAATGCCCGTTCAACCATTGTGATGGGCAACAGGATCGGCGGAGGTGTTACCTTTGGAAGGTCGGCTTTCTACCAGTCTATGTTCCTCGGCGGGCAAAATAACCTGCTGGGCTACCGGCAATACCGGTTTGCGGGCGATCACAATTTCTACCACAACCTGGAACTCAGGATAAAACTAGCCAATGTGGCAAGTTACATCCTGCCAGGACAGGCTGGGTTCGTGGCGTTCAACGACCTGGGAAGGGTTTGGCAGAAAAACGAAGTGTCGCACCGCTGGCACCATGGGTTTGGCGGTGGACTGTATTTCTCACCGGCGCAACTGGCAGTTTTTAACCTGCTGGTGGGAAAATCAAAAGAAGGATTCTATCCATATTTCTCCATGGGGTTAAGGTTTTGAGGATCAGTAACGAAAATGGAAATGTATGCAGGCAGTTTTACTCAATTTGAACCCGGAAGAAGATCTTTCTTTCTGTAAGAATTCCGACGTGCACCTTTCGTTCGGCCCCTTTCTCCGTTTTATCCGGGAAAAGGCTTCGAAAGAACAGACGCTGCGCAAGGATTTTTACCAGTATGTGCTCGATAAATTCGCCCCATATCCGGAATTGGAAGAAGGGGTAGACGTTACTTTGCTGCACCAGTACAAAGAGGTGCTGGAAGTAATGTACGCCCTGCTTTCGCCGTCTTTTGAAGAAGAGAAGAATGTATTGTGGGCGCTTGGAACACCACTTACCCCCGTTGTGTTTTATGGTACCGACGCGTTGTACAGGCTCGTGGACGACATGCAGCACGATAAGGTGTACCCGGACCATTGTACCATGTACGGCATGGAGTTCAAAGACCATACGGTAAAGTTTATCTATTCGCTTATCCTGGAAAGACTTTTCAACTTTAAGTTCCTCCAGCGGGAAGATATGGTGTATTCCATCCGCGACGAACATACCGGTCTGAACAGGTACTTCAAAGTGAACCTGGATACACGTTTCCTGGATGTGAAGGCCAAAAAGCCATTGCCCGATCTTACGTTCGAAAATGTGGAATCCAGCATCCAGGAGCAACTCGATTTTTCCATCTTCGAAAAAATCCTTCCACTCGATCATTTTGCTTTTGAAGGCATCACGGTGATCACCCTGAATGAAGTAACGGAGGAATATGCGGTGGAAAGCATTAAGAATGTCATCCTGAATGATGCTTCTGAAAAATTAGCCAATTGTTATGGCGATGTGATCGACGCTTTACAGACGCTGGTACAGGACAAGAAAATCGAATTCGGTATATTCCCCTTGCTGCGTATCAATAAAAAACTGAAATTCTATCCTGAAATCTGTCGGCAGAGCATTCTGCTCAGCATTGCCACCGGGCAGGGGCAGGCGGAAGGATTGTACCATTCGCTGGCCGAAGAATATGTGAAGAAGCCACGGCTTATTTATTTCAGGAAAATTACGGCTGAACTGGCCGCCAAATATGAGTTTTTGCAGATGTTGCACCACCATGGCGTGAG
>CAMLPA010000152.1 GCA_946481605.1 uncultured Flavihumibacter sp.
CTGCGGGAACCTGGGCTGAAAAAACTTAGCTTTTGTTTGACGATAAAGAAATACAACACGGTCAGGAATATGATGCCCATCAGGCCGTAAATGATCCAGGTGAATTCTTTTGTGGCGAAAAAATCCCAGAAGCTGCGCTCTTTTTTTCTTTTCGGTTTTTTCTTCTCCCAGTAAGTGGAATCGTTCGCATATACGAAGGCGGGGTCCTTTTTTTTCGCATTCAGTTCCGCTTCAGCAATGGTTCTTAACGATGGCGGATCTTTTGGCGGGATCACAATACTATCGATTTGTTCTACACTATCGGTTTCTTCTTCCCAATCTTCAACGGATAACACCTCCACAGAATCCGTCTCTCCCGATTCATCGAGATAAGTTTTGAGGGATTTTTCCTGCGCCCGGACCACAGTTCCCATCAACAAAAACAGCAGCAACACTATTTTATGCATGGGCCGGGTTTGAAGATTCAACATGGCGTGCCAACCTGATAGGATGCCAGACAAAGTACCATATCATAAACCAGAGTGACCCCGCCAGTATAGCGATGCTCAACCAAACGGGCATGCTGGTGTGGCGCGTGATAAATCCTTCGAGAAACGCGGCGCATATAAAAACGGGCACTAACCCGATCATCAGTTTCACGCCGTCTTTGGCACCGGCTTTCAGTGATTGCCCCCTTGTTTTCGTGCCGGGGAACAGGATGCTGTTACCGAGTACAAGTCCCGCGCCGCCTGAAAGTATGATGGATAAAATCTCCAGGGTGCCATGGATCCAGATGACCAATACAGAATCCCAACCGAGTCCTTTGGAGAAAAAATAATATTGGAATGCGCCGAGCATGATGCCATTGACAAACAGTATCCAGATGGTGCCGATGGAAAAAAAGAAGCCCATCACAAAGGCCAGGAAAGACACCTGGATATTGTTGAGTGCGATGCGGATGAACATGGTAAGCTGGTCCTGGCTTTTATAGACGCCGAAGGGATCGCCACGCGAGATGTTGTCTTCCGTCATTTCCACATATTGGTTGCCCAGCACACCTCTTACGAAACTATCGTCCTGTGCAGCGGAGAAAGCCGCGAGGATGGCGCAGGAAACAAATACGAGGAACGCGTACAACAGTTGCCGGTGGTGTTTTCTTACCACGAGGGGCAGTTCCGTGCGCCAGAAATCCAGGAGCCGCGATTTTTTCTCTTTTTTGTTGCTGAAGATGGAGAGATAGGTTTGCGAGGCCAGACCGTTAAGGTAACGGGTAACATTACTCGCAGGATAAAAAGTGCGCGCATAACCAAGATCGTTGACGAGATCGGTGAACCGGTGTGCCGTTTCATCGGGGTCATCGGAAGGTTCATGCTGGTATTTTTTCCACTTGTCGATATTTTTCCTGACGAAAAATCCTTCTCTCACAGGTAAATGTTTACATTCACGAAGAAATAGCCTGGTTTAACGGGAATAAATATAACAGATAAATTTCCAATCTTCACGCCAACTTTGAAAATATGTCGGTGGTTCTGCTGGATACTGGTTTTAACATTGAAGTGGCCTTCAAACTGGCGCCATTCCACAAACGTTTGCTGGCATGGGTGGTGGACTTCGCGATCCTGCTCTCCTATTTTTATATCGTGAACCTGATCTTTGGGGAAGCATTCAGTTTATACCGTTTCCGTTTATGGGGATGGATGGAAGCGCTTTTAACACTCCCCTACCTTTTGTACCACCTGCTTTGTGAAGCGTTGCTGAATGGCCAGTCGATAGGAAAAAAACTATTGAAGATAAGGGTAATCACCGCCGAAGGAGGCGCCCCGACCATGAGCCAGTATATACTGCGCTGGATGTTCCGGCTGATCGATATGATGCCCTGGGGTATCCCGGCGCTGCTTTCCATTGTACTTACCCCCTCTTCCCAACGACTGGGCGACCTGGTAGCCGGTACGCTGGTGATTGATACCCGCAATGACCTATCCTGGCAGGACACGGTATTTGAAATGGTGGAAGCACATTATGTACCGAAATACCCGGCCGTGATGCAGCTTTCAGACAAAGACATCAATACGTTGAAAAATATCGTTCAGGCGGGAAAGAAGAAAACTGATTTTACCCTCAATGCTTCCGTTGCGGAACGGGTTTGTCAGAAGCTGGGCATCAAAACGGAAGAAGCGCCTGAAGATTTTCTCCAAACGCTTCTGAAAGATTATAATTTCTACACCAACAATTAAGCCAGCGCTGAAAAAGCCGCGATCTGCAGGATGAACATCAATGCATAGATTGCGATAAAAATGATGGTCACAATACCCAGGTATTTGAATGTTGACTTCAGGTTCGCGAACGAAGAAACCAGTTGCTGTTGGTCATTCGTGCGGAGCGCCCGCTGCATTCTGGTCGCAAAACGGAAAAGATAAAGGCAGGGAAAAAAATACAGCAATACAAACAATAGCATGAATACTGTTGCTGCAATACCTGCGGCAGCACCCGCTCCCGGCATGTCAACTCCACTGCTTGATGATAAAAAGGCGCCCATAAAAGTTCCGGCGAAAAGCCCCATCAGGGCCATGATCCCACATAATATAAAACCGATAATGGCAAGGAACTTCGCCCATTTTGCGGCTTCCGACAAATGATTTGAAGTGAATGGATCGATTTGTAAATCGAAAAGATTTGGTTGTTGCTCCATAAATAGGGTTATTTATGGACAAGATAATATTTGATTTTGAATTTTGGATGATGGATTTTGAATTGGGGTATTCATTCAAAATCCATCATTTAAATTCATCATTCACTCTAGTATGCTCTGGCGAACAAGACCCTTTCCTTCGCGGGATTTCCACTGAAAACGCAAACACCTTCCTGCTGCGCATTGTTCAGCGGAATACAGCGGATCGTGGCTTTGGTAGCCTCTTTGATCTTCTCTTCGGTTTCTGAAGTGCCGTCCCAGAAAGCGGAAACGAACCCGCCTTTACCATCGAGCGTAGCCACGAATTCATCCCAGGAGTTCACCTCCGTAATGTGTTCATCGCGGTATTGAAGCGCTTTTTGGAACATATTGGCCTGTATCTCATCGAGCAGGGCGGTGAGTACACCAGCGAGTCCTTCGATGGGATAAGTATTTTTCTCCTTTGTATCCCTGCGGGCTACTTCAACAGTATTGTTTTCGATATCGCGGGCACCGAGGGCGAGACGGATAGGTACGCCTTTCATTTCGTATTCGGCGAACTTCCAACCTGGACGGGTATTGTCGTTGTCATCGTACTTCACGCGCACGCCAGCAGCTTTCAGTTGTTTCACCAGTTCGCCCACTTTTTCATCGATTACCAGTTTCTGATCGGCTCCTTTGTAGATGGGTACGATCACGACCTGAACAGGTGCGATCCGTGGGGGAAGTACCAATCCTTCATCATCGCTGTGTGCCATTACCAGCGCGCCAATCAAACGGGTAGATACCCCCCAGGAGGTGGCCCATACATAATCGAGTTTGTTCTCTTTGTCTGAGAATTTCACATCAAAAGCTTTGGCAAAGTTCTGCCCAAGGAAATGGGAGGTGCCTGCCTGAAGCGCCTTGCCGTCCTGCATCAGCGCTTCGATGCAATAGGTATCTTCTGCGCCTGCGAACCGTTCATTGGCAGTTTTCACCCCTTTGATCACGGGCAACGCCATCCAGTTCTCCACAAAATCAGCATAAACCTCCAGCATCTGCACGGTTTCGGCAACGGCCTCTGCTTTGGTGGCATGGGCCGTATGCCCCTCCTGCCAGAGGAACTCCGCCGTTCTCAGAAAGAGACGGGTTCGCATTTCCCAGCGTACCACGTTCGCCCACTGGTTCACGAGGATAGGGAGATCGCGGTAGGATTGAATCCATCCCTTATAAGTATTCCAGATGATGGCCTCACTTGTTGGACGCACCACCAGTTCTTCTTCCAGCTTTGCTTCAGGGTCCACCATCAGCGCACCTTTCTTATCGGGATTCGCTTTCAGGCGGTAATGGGTCACCACTGCGCATTCCTTTGCGAAGCCTTCGGCATTCGTTTCTTCCGCTTCAAACAAACTCTTCGGCACAAACAAAGGAAAATAGGCATTCTGGTGCCCGGTATCCTTGAACATTTTATCGAGTACATCGCGCATGTTCTCCCAGAGGGCGAAGCCATACGGCTTGATCACCATACATCCCCTTACGGCTGAATAATCGGCCAGGCTCCCTTTGATGATAAGGTCGTTGTACCATTGGGAATAATCCTGCGCGCGCGATGTGATCTCTTTGCTCATAATATTGTTGTTTAGGCAACTTTAACAGCGGTTTCACAGGCACATTTGGCCGTTTCACCGATAAAAAAACTTAATTTTATACGTGTCTGAAAAACCGGAGTATCCAAAATTTCAGCACGCAAAAGTAGGAACTTCAATTTTAAAACATTAAACCCTGCTATATGATTTCAAAATATTTCCTTCTGGGCGCGATTGCGGCGATCAGTTTGTCGGCCTGTTCCACTGCGTACAAGGCTGGTCAAACGCCCGATGACGTGTATTATTCTCCCGGCAGGGAGGGTGATGCTTATGTGGTGATGGAAAACCGCCAGAATAACCAGTACAATAATTACGAGGACCCGGATGACCGTTACCTGCGTATGATGGTGCGCAACAGGAACAGGTGGTCTACATTGGATCCTTATTATTACAACAGCATTTACGGTATCAACAACCCCTATTTTTACGGCAATAATTTCGGGGTAGGTTTCAATTCAGGTTGGAATAATTACTGGTATTGGAACAACTTCTACAATCCATATATGCCACCGGTACTGGTGATGCCCTATTATCCCGTATATCCTGGAAAGCCGGGATCAGGTGGAACCGTAACGTTGCCCAAAACCAATGTAAGGGCGCAGCCGTTTAACCCGTACAGTTATAAGAACGGTTATACAAATGGTAATACCAGTCCTACCTCGCCTTCCAACAACAACAATTACAAGGTGAACAATGGTTTCAGAAATGGTAATACCAATGCCAACAGGGGTTACAACAATTCGAATAACACACAATACAGGCAGAACAACAACAATACGTACACTCCTCCGGCAAATAACAACAGTTATACGCCCACAAGAACTTACAACCCGACCAATACCGGATCATCGTCTTCCGGTTCCAGCCGCAGCAGTGGCGGATCAACAG
This sequence comes from uncultured Flavihumibacter sp., assembly GCA_946481605.1. The sequence continues at coordinate 5,161 of CAMLPA010000152.1, forward strand.
GTGGCGGTGGCGGTGTAGCCCGTCCGGGAAGAGGTGGAAACTAACACAGGAATGATTTTTTAGACCATACAAGGAGCCGGCATACCACCGGCTCTCTTTGAAAGCACTATTTTCAGCAACAGACATCCCATTGAAATGAAATATACACTCCTCCTATCAGCAGCAGGATTGCTGACAATGAATGGTTTTGCCCAAACACCGGAAGATGTACTCAGGTATTCCGGCACCAACCCCAAAGCCAGTGCGCGTATCATGGCCATCGGCGGCGCGATGGGTTCCCTGGGGGGCGATATCCACGCCACTTTCGTGAACCCGGCAGGACTTGGCCAGTATAAAACCAGTGAACTTGTATTGAGTCCGGGATTCCAGTTCCTCAGCAACAAAGGAAATTTCAGGGGCTCCGACCAATCGGCCAATAAAAACAATTTCAGTTTCGGCACCTCCGGATTTGTTTTCGGATACGGAGACCGCTACAGCAAATGGACCAGTAAAGCCTTCTCCATTGCAGTAAACAGGACCGCTGATTTCAATAATAAATTCAGCTACCGGGGCCAGAACGATTTCAGTTCTTTCTCCGAACAATACGCGGAAGAATTTGCGAATTCCGGCCTCCCGATCGATGAAACCAACGACCGGCTTTCCCTGGGCACCAATCTTGCGCTTTACAATTACCTTATTGACACCGCCACCATCAATGGCAACCTACAGGTGGTAGGCCTGCCCTGGCGCGACGCGCTCATCAACAATACAGGCGTATTGCTGAGCCAGCAAAAAGACGTCACCACCAAAGGAGGCGTTACGGAAATAGCCATAGGCTTCGCCGGGAACCGCAACGATAAGTTCATGATCGGGGGAAGCGTGGGTATTCCCATCATGAATTACAGCAGGACCACCTATTTCAGGGAAGCCGATGAAACGGGTAACACCAATAATAATTTCAACTACGCCAGCTATTATGAAGAATATTCTTCCAAGGGCGTTGGGCTGAATGCGAAACTGGGTGTGATGTTTAAACCCGAAGAATACCTTCGCCTGGGCGCGGCCATCCACACCCCCACCATTTACGGAATGGATGAAACCTTCTATGGTAAAATGGTTCGGGATATAGAAAATTACCCCACCCAGATGAACATAAATGTCCCAAGCCTGGACAGCGCCGACAGCAGGACCATCTACGGCAACAGCTCCCCGGAAATTCAATATGATGTAACGACGCCCTGGAAGTTTATCGCCAGTGCTTCCTACGTGATCCGGGAAACGGAAGATACCCGCAGACAGAAAGGATTTATTACGGCAGACGTGGAATATGTTACGTATAACAGCTCACGTTTCAGGGACGGTTCTACCATCAATACGAATAACGACCAGTTCTACACCGACCTTAACGATGTAGTGAAAGATTACTACAAAGGGGTTTTCAACTTCCGTTTGGGTGGCGAACTGAAGTTCCATACCATCATGGCGCGTGCCGGGTTCGCTTACTATGGCAATCCTTATGAAGATGAAGCGCTGAAGAATAACCGCATGTTACTGAGCGGAGGGTTAGGCTACAGAGACAACGGTATCTTCATCGACCTGACTTACGTGCACAACGTTTCTAAAGATGTGAACTTCCCCTATCGCCTCGGAGATAAACCCAATACATTCGCCGACATTAAAGGAAATTATGGCAATGTGGCGCTGACCTTTGGCGTGAAACTCTAAACGTTAATTACCTTAAAGAAAAAAGCAACCGTTTGGGCGGTTGCTTTTTTTATGCTTTCAAAAAATATCCCCGCTTACGAAAAACGGGGACAAACCCTTTAGATGCTTAGATGCTCAGAGTACGGGTAATGATCTCTTCAACGGAATTGGATTTAAAAAAGTTTTTTACAGAAAATCAGACCTTTCGGCTTTTCTAAAGATTGTTGGATTTCTTACAGTGTAAATTTCGCCACAATGAATTGAAAGTAAAAGCTTTTGGCTTGTTTTTTCCACACAATAACTGTAATCATTACACCTGTTTAAGGGGTAACACTTATCCGGCACCGCCAAGAAAGCTTCTGAACCAATAACCGGAGTTCTTAATGGTCCTGAGTTGTGTTTTAAAATCCACATGTACCAATCCAAAACGGGCCTGATAGCCCTCTGCCCATTCGAAGTTGTCCATCAAACTCCACGCAAGATATCCCTTCACGTTTACGCCTTCCTTCTTTGCGCGCAGCATCGCCTGGATGTATTGCTGAAAATAACTGATCCTTTCTACATCGTTTACCGCGCCATCTTTCAGTTGATCATGGTAGGCAGCGCCATTCTCGGTAACAATGATTTCTTTTACCGCACCATATTTCCAGAACTTTTTCAGGATATGGTAAAACGCGTTCGGGTT
>CAMLPA010000153.1 GCA_946481605.1 uncultured Flavihumibacter sp.
GGGTTCTTTGTTTCATGATAGGCCAGCGAGTGGTTAACGGAAGGGTAGGGCCAGTTGGCGCTGTAATAAGGCCAGGGTGTGAGCGGGAACTCGAATGTTACGGCATTACTCGTGTAAGTAGTGTCCGTGCTGTTCCAGTACCAGTTCTGGTAGGTGCCCGCGATGGTGCCTGCACCTGTGGCCGGCCATCCCTGAATTTCCTGGGGGTTTACAATTTTTCCTTTGCTGTCTTTGTAGGTCAGTTCCACTTTAATGCCCGGAGTGGGATCGTTGGAGATGCGCTCCAGTTTTACATAAGGCGCGGTTCCTGCCACCAGGTCACGTTGGTACTTTGGAAGGTCTTCCGGGTTGTAGGCGTACAGTTGTATCTTTTTGCTTTTGTCTTCCGTGAGGTAGAAAATGCGTACCCTGTTCACGTTGGTGGTTACTTCAAAAGGAATAATGGGCGCGAGTTTGATGAGTGCGAAATCGTTCACCACCCGCGTACCTCTTTTGTTTTTCACTTCGACATCCAGGAAATACAGGTCGCTTTCCGTGAGGTATTGTGTGGAGGTCTGGAAAAGCAATTGCCCGTTGTTGGGGTTCATGATCACCGGCGCGAGCAATGTGTCGTTGATGATGGAGAATATCTGCTCGTTGGTGGTGTGTTTGGTGCGGTCGAATGCTTGTTTCCAGGTACGCACCTGTTGTGGTTTCAGCAGTTGCTCAGAGGTCATGGTGCCGCCGTTCGGGCCACGGTAACGTGCCTGGAGTATCTTGAATTCGAGCGGACGGCTGGAGCCATCAATCTCAGGGATTTGTGATTCCTGCACCACACCCCGGGCCACGAGAATGGTGTCTTCTTTCGTGTCGATGCGGTCGCTGATGAAGCCGATTTCGGAAGGCCGTTTGCAGGAACTGAAGATGCCCGCTGCAAGGATGAGGCCGTATAAAATAGATTGTTTGTTCATATTGAATAGTATTGAACTGTTTCAGAAAAAGAAGTGATCAACGTTGGGGCTTGTCGCGGCCTGGCCGGAAGAACAGCGTATGCGCCTCCGATTTGTCGTAGAAGCTGTCCCTGGCGCCGCCTATTACGTGCACCATGCCCGTAGTGGTTTTAATGCCTGAACTTTTGATTACTTCGTATTTGTCTTTTTCCGCGGGAGGTATACCCGTTGCGGCGGGATCGTCCCAGTTGAGGCCGATCCTTCTGCGGATGTAGATGAACTCCGGGGTGGTGCTCATATAGTTGCTGTACACATAGCCTCCTTCCCAGGCGGCCACGGGATCGTTGTACCTTTTTTCGAGGGTCACTTTTATGGAGTCTCCCTTTTGAGTGGTGTAGAAAGCGCCTGTGGCGTTAAGGTCCTTTCTTTCGATCCTGTTCAGTACAATGTAAATACGGAGCGAATCCTGCAGTTTCCCGAGGGGGATATCACTTAACAGGTAAGGCGTCTGGTTATTGGTCTGGTCCACCTGGTCTACCCAAACCCTGTTCAGGTATTTCCGGACGGCCATGTTATCGGCGACGAACAACGTGGCGTTGGGCGTGTTCACGAGGTCTTTGTAACCTGCTTTTTCGATGAGTTCACCGAACAGGCTGAGTTCAGGATGATTGCGGATGAAATCGAAGGTGGTGCTGTTCACCTGTTCGTTGTGTGTGCCACCGTCGATGCGGTAATCTTCTTTTTTACAGGAAGAAAACACGAGCAGCAATGCGGCAGCGATCCAGTTATTTTTCATGGTGAAATGATTTTAGTTGTCGAATACTTTCCCGATCCAGTAAGAGGTTTGTACCAGTGCGGGGTTTTTACGGATATTGTTGTAACGAACCGGCCAGAAATAACCTTTCCGGCTGATGCGTGTGGCGTTCATGGCCGAAACATCGGGGAAACTGTTGTTGCGGATGTAATCGAAGAAGATATGTCCTTCGCCGATCAGTTCTCTTCTGCGTTCTTTCAGTATTTCTGCTACCAGTTCATTGTCTGGTGCAGTTACCTGGTTCAGGCCTGCCCGCTGGCGGGTAAGCAGCAACAGCTCTTTGGCGCGCGCAGTGTTGTTCTTTTTGGCATGCGCTTCTGCGGCCAGCAGTACCAGTTCGCTGAGCCTGAATATGGGGATATTGCTGCCCGCAAAGAAGGCGCGGTATTCTCCGGCCGTGGCCTGGTCGTCGGCAACCATGTTTTCGAACTTTTTCAGGCAGGTTACTTCGGGCCACAGGGCAGGGTTGTCGTGGGCCGGTTCGGTCCGTGACGAATTCCAGGCGCGGAAGAACAGGTTGGCACGGCGGTCGGTGGTGGTGGCACCGCCTTCATACAGCAGCGCTTTCTTTACCAACGGTATCCAATAAACGCGGTTGTAGTTGTTGTCCAGTTCTCGTGTGGGGAACAGGGCGGTTTTGCCTTCCAGCCCGTTGCCATTGTCGATGCGGAAGGTTTCTTCGTCTTCAGGCGAAATGTTCAGTTCAAAAACGGCTTCTGTGGATTTGCCTTTGAACATGTTTTTCACGTCCGTATCTGTGGCATAAGCGGCGAGCGCGTAATTGCCCATCGTCATGATGCTGTCGATGGCTTTTGTACAGACATCAATGAACTGATCCTTTTTATCAGGTTCGGTTCTGCTGGCAATCCACAGGGCCGCGTGTGCTTCCAGGGCCTGTGCGCTGGCTTTGTTGGCGCGGATGCCCCATTGTACGGAACCCACGGTGCCATAAGATAACAGGCTGATGGCTTTTGTGGCATCAGAGAATACCAGTTGAAGAATATCCTTTTCCGCACTGCGCGCCAGTTTTACGGGATTTCCTTCTGCATCAATGGATTGTTCCGTGCTTTCAATAGGATCGGTTACCAGGGGCACATCTCCCCAGATGCGCGCCAGCATAAAATACGCCAGCCCACGAAGGAAATGCGCCTCACCAAGCAGTTTGTTCTTCCTGGAAACATCGTTCCCAAAAGCGGCATCAGGCATAGACCCGATCCTGCGGATGGCCACATTGGAGAAGTTGACCACTTTATAAAAGCCGGTCCAGTCCTGGAAAGGATTTTCCATTCCTGCGGATGCCCATTCGCGTGAACTGCTTGTTACCGACAATTCGCCGGGAAGGTAAAATTTATCGTTGCCTGCGTTCCATCCTTTTCTGAAAAGATCGGTGGTAAGGTCACCATATTCAAAGAGGCGCCCATCGGCCAGCGCATCACGCAGCAGGGCATAAGTTCCCGCCACGCCTTTTTCGGCATCGTTGGCCGTTTCCCAGAACGTATCGCCATTGGCGCGGGCGTAGGGCTCCTGGTCCAGCAGTTTGGTGCAGCCCGTTAACACAAGGCCCAGGAATAAACAATATAGAGAAAGCTTTTGCATTTGGTTCATTTTTGAATGAAAGAACTGGTTTAGAAAACGAAGCGCAGGCCGAGGTTGTACCTTCTCCCCATTGGGTATCCGTCTCCGTAATCTTCCCCGCGGGCGTTCACCATGGTGGCATCCGGAACGCTGCTGGCCTGCCACTGCCATACATTGGTCATGGCAGCATTCACCTGTATCTGTGATGCTGAAATGCGTTTGGTGATCCTTGTGGGGATGGTATAGGTTACAATGGCGTCAGATATCTTCCAGAAATCACCCCGCTCCAGGTACATGCTGGAACGACGGAAAGAGCGTACGCCACCCGCATCGGAGTAGTCCACTTCCATCCTGGGCAGGTCTGATTCTGCGCCTTTGGAGGGGTCATAGAATGAATAGTCTTCGTACAGCGTATAGGTAGCGCCCGGAAACCATACATGTGCCCTGTTGTAGCGGTCTATCTGGCGCTGCAGTGTATAGTTGTAGATCCAACTGCCGAAACTGAAGTTCGACATCACCCGAAGGCTGAAGTTGCCGAATTTCATAAAGGTGTTCACGCCGCCGATAATTTTTGGGTTGGGCGATTTGCCTTCAATGAACTTCATGTCACGCGTATCTTCGGTAATCATGAAATCACCGTCCACATCGGTGAACATCGGCATGCCCGGATAAAAATAACCGGAGGGCCAGAGTATTCCGAGGCCAAAGTCGCCGGCAATGCGCATAGGCAAGCCGTTAAGCGGGTTCACAGGAACGGTGGCGGGATCTTTCACCACACCGCGGTATTCATGCATGTAATACAGGTTGGTGGGCTGCCCCGTTACATACGCATAACCCTGACCGGTATTGATGAAGTCTCTTCCGCCGTTGGGCAGTTGCGCGATGTAGTTCTGGTTCTGCGCCAGGTAAGTTTGCACCGACCAGGTGAATTTGTTGTTGCGTGGAAAGATGAATCCTTCCAGCGAAAGTTCCCAGCCCATGTTTACCACATCTACGAAGTTTCCTTTGGAGGATGAATAGCCGGAGTAGTCCGGGAACTGGGCGTCGAAGATGATCCCATCGGTATACTTACGGTAAGCGTCCGCTGTAATGGTAAGCCTGTCGTTGAAGAGCCCCATATCGCCGCCGATGTTCCACTGCCGGGTCTCTTCCCAGGAAAGCTGGTTGTTGGCCGGCTGGTTGTAGTTGGGGATCACGGCGCTGGTAGCGCCATAGCCGCGTACACTCAGGCGGTTGAAGGGAAGCCCGCCCACGCTGCCGATTGCCTGGTAAGCATTGTACTTCAGGTAGTCGTCGTTGTGCTGGTTTCCGTTGATGCCGTAGCTGCCACGGAGTTTGAAGAAATTGACGGTGTTTTTTACGCCATCAAAGAATGGTTCATCTGATACTACCCATCCTGCTGAAACGGCGGGAAAATTGCCCCAGCGTGAATTTTTACCGAACCTGGAAGATGCCTCGCGCCTGAAGTTCAGGCTCAGGAGGTAACGGTTTTTATAATCATACCCAATCCGCCCGTAGTAACTGATGAGCGAACTGATGGAGATATCGGAGCCCGCATTCAGGTTGTCGCGCGAGAAGCCCTGGATCACTCTTACGGCATCATTCGGACCGTTTTCCGCAGACGCGTATTCCAGTTCGGCCTGTCTGAAATTCACGGCATACCCGGCCATGGCGCTTACCTGGTGGTGGTTGAACTGCTGGCGGTACGATAAATACGGTTGCGCGTTCAGCGAATAGTTCAGGCTCCGGTTAAAGGCAGCGTAAGACTGTCCGATGGCCCGGATGGCTGCCGGTTGAAAAAGGTTTTGTCGGCTTAACCACATCTGGCCCGAAAGTTCCGCATTGAATTGAAAATGTTTCAGGAAATCCACCGTAAGGAAATCGTAAAGCGAAAGTTCTGTGTTGCGGTTCGTATTGTAGAGATCGGTCAGTTGCCCGGTCAGCAAAGCAAGTTCCGCTTCAGTCTGATAAAATAAGGAACTGTTGAGGGAAAGCGGACTAACGGGGAAGGTTCTGCGCGGATCACGGGAATCAAGGCCTGTTTGGCGGTTCATGTAAGCGCCCCGGAACCGGAGATCGTTCCGTACTCCTTTCGTGAAGATGTTGCTGATGCTGGAGTTCAATGTGAAACGTTCGAAGCCGGTAGCCGTTACGATTCCTTTTTCATTGTCGTAACCCATGCTGATGCGGTAGTTGGTATTTTCCGGACCACCAGAAACATCCATGAAATAGGACTGTGTTTTGCCGGTTCTGTAAAAAAGATCCTGGTAATCGTAATTGTTGTTGAACGCGGGGTTCAGACTATCAGTCAGTAACAAGGGAACGATGTACGACATTACCTCCAACCCATTGCGTTGATCGATCGGAGAGAGTACGGCGTTTTGCAGGATCTCCAGTTTTCTTCTTCTTTCAGCGGCGCCGGTATAGATCCTGAAAGGATCGGGCTTGCTGTTGATGCCGGTATAACTGGTGAAATTGAACCTTGTTTTTCCCGATCTGCCTTTTTTTGTTTTGATCACGATCACACCATTGGCGCCTCTGGAGCCGTAAATAGCGGCGGCGGAAGCATCTTTCAGGATGTCGATGGATTCAATGTCTTCCATGTTCAGCGAAGCGAGGAAATCGATATTGGTTACGTCAACGCCGCCAAGTTCTTCCAGACTGGTGGGCACGCCATCGATTACATACAGCGGATTGCTTAAGCCCTTGGCATCATCCACATTGGTGGAAATGGAAGTTGTTCCCCTGATCTGGATACCGCCGGCGGCGCCGGGTGCGCCTGTTCTTACCACAGCCTGCAGTCCCGCGGCTTTACCAGCGAGGGCGGAGACCAGGTTGGTGGTGGGAATGTCCAGCAACTCACTCACTTTCACACTGGAAGCGGCGGAGGTCATATTCCTTTTGCGTGTGGTGCCGTAGCCGATTACCACTGTTTCTTCAAAAGTGGAAGCGATGCGGGTGAGTACAATGTTCAGTCCGTTCGTAGCGCCTACAGTCACTTCTTTGGTTTCGAATCCAACGGAGGTGATGATGAGCTGGTCGCCGGGATTGGCGTCGATGGTGAATTTTCCATCTTCTCCGGATACCGTTCCTTTTCGTGTGCCCTTCACTGATATACTGGCGCCGGAAACGGGTTTTCCGTCGTCGCCAAGTATGGTACCTGAAATAGGGGCGGTTTCAGGTTTTCGTGGTAAATGACTACCCTTTTTGAATCCTGAAGAAATACTGTTGGCAGGAGGATGGACTTTTTCGTGCGCCATTGTGCCCGTACAATAAAATAACAGGAGCAGTCCCGGCAGCAGACTTTTGTACGCTCCGGGAGGGGCAGGATGCCCTTTGCAGAAAACGTTGAGCAGCATAGTTGCGTTTTGGTTATGAATAATGGTAATTAGAGACCAGGTTCTGAAGTCGGTTGCAATTGTTTGAGCATTTCCGTTAAAATGTAATTTGTCTTTGAATATTTCCTTCTTTGGACAATAAGATTCCAGCCGGTAGCCTGTCCGGGCTTCCGGAGAAATTTTCCCGCTCCATGGGCGTTTTGTTTTACGCTTCAGGATTTTTGGGGTTGATCTGAAAAAGGTAAAAACTACCGGCGTTTCAAAGCGCGCACTGGTTGGTTGTACGCCGGGTTGCTGATTTAAAATTAGCGGTATTGGAATGAAAACCAAGAACAGAGGGAGAGAACGTTGCCGGTAACGTTACCGAACGTTTCTTGAAAGGGAATTGGGTGTTTTTTCTATTACCTGCTGGACTGGCGCAACACAAGTTTTGTGCGCAACTCGTAGGTTTTGAAGGGAAGTCCTTCCGTGGCAAGTTGGTCTATCAGCACGCCCATGGCCAGTTTCCCAACTTCATAGCCTGGTTGCATCACTGTTGTTAAGGAAGGGTCCACCACTTCGCTTACGGGATCGTTGTTGAAGCCCACCACACGGATGTCCTGTGGAATATTGTACCCTTTATTGCGCAGGTATTTGATGCCTGCCACAGCGGAGAGGTCGTTCACAAAGAAAATAGCATCGGGCTTTTTGGTGGAGGAAAGGATTTTACGGAGTGCGGTCATCGCGTTGTCTTCAAATGCAGAAGAATGAATGATCAGTTCTTCGTCTATGGGAAGTTTGTATTTCTTTAAAGCATCGATATACCCTCTTTTACGGTTCTGCGAAACCGATAGTTCTTTCGGTCCCCCGAGGTGCGCGATCGT
>CAMLPA010000154.1 GCA_946481605.1 uncultured Flavihumibacter sp.
GCTTACAGCGATCGTTTCCGTGCATTGTATGGTGAACTGGCAGAAAAAAACAACGCAGCACTCGTGCCTTTTCTACTGGAAGGTGTGGGCGGTATCCCTGAATTAAACCAGGGCGATGGCATTCATCCTACTGCCGAAGGGCATAAGATACTGGCGGAAAATGTCTGGAAAGTATTGAAGGAGCTGCTTTGATTGGGCTTCATTCAGGCCGCATGACGTTTCAGCCATAACCAGGTTCCCGCAGCGAGTATTAATCCTGCCAATACAGTACGGAAAAAAACGGCTTTACTTACGTTGAAAAAACGTCTTGCATTCCCGTTTAAAAGGAACAGCACCACCAGTGTTTTCACGATGGGTGGCAGCAGGAATGTTGTGGTCATTTCTTCCTGGAAAGGATAGTGTGTTGCGTGTATTTTCGTTTGCGCGATGTTCACGGTAACAAAAAGAATATTGTTGATGACCAGCAGCATCCAGCCCCACCAGCGGCGTTTGTACAACTGGTAATAAATAGCGGGTAGGTATATCAGTGAAATCCAATCAGCGATCAGCAGGTAATCAGTAGGACATGTTTCACAAAAGGTATAATCGAAGGCAGACTTCATCGTGCCGCGCAGCAGCAGAAAATACTGGGCGCCCAGCAGGAGCAGTAAGATGATTTTTCCGCGGAGTGCAGCGGGTGGCAACGCGTTGGGTTTCATGCGAAGGGTGGTTGCTTGGTTGAGGTGCGAAGGTAGGGAAAATTTAACCGCTCTAAACTAGCTTGGTGCTTTAGGTAATCGGTCTGAAAAATAAGTCTTTGTAATTTTCTTTCTAAAAACGGTACTGCACTGTTGCATTAATATACCTTGGAAACAAATTCAATTGCTCTGTGGTTACATAAGTGGCGCTTAATATTGCTTTTGTAATGGTTCGTTGATTCAGTATGTTGTTTGCTTTTAATCCAAATTGCCATTTCCCGTTGGCGGAGGATCGGTTGATTCCGGCATTCATAATCGTTATATGCTGCGGCTGATTTTGACTGCCCCAAATAAACATGGATCGAATGTCAAAACTCCCCCAGTAATTGTTGCGTATTTTTTGTGCAAAGGAAGACTGTGTAATAAAGAAAGTATTGCTATTCCGGTATGCATATTTTTTGTTCCGCTGAATTAAGTTCCTGAATTCGGTACGGAGTAAGTATTCCGTGGACTTGCTGAAGTATTTTGCGCCAAGTGAATATTTCAAATTATATAATGTATTGTTCACGGTGTTTCCATTCAGGGTAGACGCCGTGCTAACGCGGGTATAGGTGAAATCTGACAATAGTCGCCAACGTGACGTGCTGATCGACTGATCCAGCATTACAAAAAAATTGACCAGCCCAAGATGCTTGTTTATGGATATAAGCCTGATTATTGAAAATTGCGGATCATTCACGATTTCCGGAAGGAACAACATTGGCGTTCGTTGTAGCGCGATACTTATGTAAAAAAGGCGCCCGTTCCTCGGTATATCGTTACTGGAAAAAGAAAGTTTAAGGGAGGAAGCCAGGCTGGCGCCTGGAGTGAAGGCTCCCCGCTCTATATGTACATCGCTCTGAATGCCATAACCGCTGGAGAATTGCTCCGTTGATGCTACCACCGTTTTCTGTCTGAAGTTTAGTGCTAAACTTTTATGAGTAGAGAGTTTCCAACTGAGGTTTACATCGGGCAGCAGAAACCATTTGTTAAGTGCAGTGTATTTGTTGCTATGGTTTGAAAGGGATATATGATTTAGGGCAAACCCAGTTGTGAGTTCTATTTTTTCGGATATGGATGTGGTGCTCGCTATCTCCAGTTTTGAATTGTGTAGTTGAGTTTCCATTTGTATGGTTGAATCATAACTATTTTTGAATCCATTCAAATATAATCCTGTGATGTCGTTTTGAAGTGTATGTCTGTCGAGGTTGTGGGATGCTTTTAAGGTTATGCGGTACTTCCCGATCTGTTTCGTGAAGGTTAAGGAGGAAAGCCATCGCTGCATACGCTGATGCTCATCTTGTGTAATACGGGCTATGGCATCGCCGGGAAAGAAAAACGCAGAAAAATTAGATGGCGTTTGTTGAAGAACAAGCGGGAGCCTTCCGGTTGAAAACTGAACGTCGGCACGTATCAGGGCATTTTGCCTGGTGAGGTGGTTCCAGATGGCCATTGCTCCTTCCTGATTTTCTATTCCGGTTAAATCGTTCGTATAGCTTTGGTTCAAAAGGCGTAATTGCTCATTTTGTTGCACTTTATAAGCATGTTTTCTAGCCAGAAGGAGAAGTTGATTCCTTTTGTTGAACTGTATGTTGCCATTGATGTTTACATCAATAAGCCGGTTCAGGTCGTTAAGTATAGAGCTTCTGGAAATGGCCGGAGGGAGTGTGAATGTGGTAACTGATGAGCCTGATTGTTGGAACTTGTCGTTGGCGTAACGAAGACCAACTTGAAAACGCGTTTTCTTCCATGGAGTGATTTTCAGATAACAGTTCGCTATGCCTGATGTGTTTTCGTAAATTTGTTCATGGTTCAATGGATTAGTCTTTACGCTTTCCATTCTGGCTAAGCTTTTGAAAACGGGAAGTGTAACTTCAATCGCCCCCGATTCAGAAGATGCTAAAGCATCCTTAGAATATTGGGATACAACAAGATTCCCCGTTGTATTAAAGTTGCCGAATGCGACCAGTTTTGTTTTCTTTCCCAGGAAAAGCGTGTTGTTATTCGCTGAATATGTATCATGCGGCAAGCCTCCTGAAACACCAAGCTGCCCGAATAAACGAGCAATATGGTCTTCGCCGAAACGTAGATTTAAAGCCTTTTTTTGAGCAGGCAATAAGCTGGAGCCAATATCCGACATATCAGAATAGTCATGAATAAGTTCAATTTGCTCAATGCCAGTTGGTCCAATATTTCTTATAATGTCCATGTAATTTCTGCCACTCATATCTTCTCCTTCAAAAAGAAGGTGCTCGATCAATTGCCCGTTGAACAGCAGTTTTCCATCTTCCAGTACTGTGATCCCTGGAAGTTTACCAACAAGTTCAAGGATAGAACGCTCGTTTCCATTTGAAAAAGACTTTGTATTGAAAACGATGGTGTCGCCTTTCATTGTGATAGGTCTGTCAGGGGTTACCACAACAGGAGAAAGTGTGCCGGTACGCTCCTGCAAAACTATATCGGGACAATTACCGGATGGTTGATGAACGGTAAACGAAATTCTCTTTTCTTCAAACTGCAGATGTGTAACTGTTAAGAAAATTTTTTGAGCACTGCTGGTAGCGGGGAGGTTAAAAAAACCTTCTTTATTTGTGATGGCAAACATGGTGGCTGGCTTTGCGCTATCGTGCCCTGCGGTTACAGATGCAAAGGCTACCGGAGCACCTTTTTCATTCTTTACAAAGCCACAAACTTTGGCCTGACTTGTTCCGGACTTTGGTGCACTTCCAAAGATTACCAGACCAAGCATATATCGAAACAGCCACATGAATTGTCCACGCGTCATTCCGCTACTGGCCATTGATCGTTTCAATTCTTTGCTGAACCCGTTTGTTCTGTTCTGCTTGTAATTTTGAAAACTCCTGCTTCGATATATAGACTCCCTGATCGCAGCTTTTCAGTGCCAGTTTTCTTGAAGACAAAGGGAATTCGAGCTCCTTCATTTTCATCTGAAAACCGGTAGTTTCACTGCTTACGGCAATAATAAGCCCGGGTAGACCCCGGTAATCCATTGGTGCCGCAGATGTTGGTATGCCTGGTGCAAACCAGGCGCGATAGCTGATAGCGCCTCTTTTTCCAAGTGCACGCTGACATTTTATTCCATTTATCGTAGTAGTGTCGGATTGAAGTGTCCAGGCAATGGGAGTGATACTGTCGCTGATGCAATAACATTTGAACGTATTGTCGAAAGTGGAGTAGTTAATTTCATTGGTGCCCAGCCTGCCGTACCATTGTTGCACAGGTTCCTTTTTAATTCTTTCTTCCAGCATTTTGAGCAGTTTTTGCTTTTTGAGAGAATCTTCCAGGGGGTTGGAGGTGGCGCTTTTCAGTACAAAGTTTCCGAAGTCTGGCACTTCTTTTTGAAACCTGTAGTTGTATTCATTTTCTCCGAACCAGAATTCAATAGTCTGAATCCGTGGCTCAGTACCTAATTCATATACTACATAACCGATAGCTGCAGGTTGAGAGAATGATAGTGACGAAAAGGTGATGAGAAGAAATAATAGGATTGACTTCATGTTTACAGATTGACATGTTACTGAATTGTTGCCGGCAGAAGTCCGTTCAAATCTGATTCACATCAAATACAATTGTAAATACAGCCGGGTCCTTTTAGTACCCCGGCATCCAAAATTTCATAGGACTCACAATCAAAAATAATCACAAGTGCGGCGGAGCGGACACGCCTGCCGTCGCAGCAGGTTTCGAATACAGAATACATTTCAGTACACTCACTATTGGGGCTTTCTTCCGTTGATAAAGCAATGTCCTGTAGCGCAACGTTTAGTTGTGGGGGAAGTTGATTGGTCAGCGGATAGCCTGAGTTCGTGGCGAAAGAAGCGAAAGAAAAAAGGCAAAAAACTGCAAGGAAGATGAAGACTTTCATACTAGGATAATTTTTAAGGTTTATTTATTGACGCTGCCGGCAACAAAGTGAATTTAGTAAAAATTCCTAATTTGAAAAAATGTCATACCCTCACCCCTCATTAAACGCCCTTTGATACGCCAACGGACTCTTCCCCGTTATCTGCTTGAAATACTTATGAAAACTCGTGAAATTATTAAACCCACTCTCATAACACAACTGCTTTATACTAAGGTTATTCTCAATAAGCAATTTACACGCATGACCCACCCGTATCTCAATAATAAACTGTGAATACGTTTTCCGTGTCTTCGATTTAAAATACCGGCAAAACGAATTCGGACTGATGTTCGCAATCTCCGCGATCTCTTCCAACTGAATCTTCTTCCTGAAATGCTGCAAGGTATATTCATAAATAGCGTTGATCCTGTCGCCTTCAGCTTCAGCTTTATCGTGTTTGAAACCTATGGAGGAGAGCGGCGTTACCGATCCGCTTTCTGCGATAATACACAACGCTTCCACCAGCAGCGAAATGCGCCTTGGACCTTCCGTTTGCAACAACTTCATCATCATCCCCGCTACTTCTTCCCGTGCCGGACCTTCCACCTGCAATCCCCTGCCTGCCTTTTCAAGCAAGTGGCGGATGGGCTGGTTTTCGTGCAGGTGCAGGAACGCTTCACCCCAGAAATTTTCTGAAAAATGCACCACGCGGGTATCGGCTTCGGCAATGGGTTCTTCCTGGAAATAGGGTTCATCAAAACGCCAGTAATGCGGCAGGTTGGAACCCACCAGCACTACATCGCCCGGACCGAACCTGCTGATATGGTCGCCAATGAACTGGGTGCCTTCCCCCTGTTCAAAATGGATCAGTTCCACTTCGGAATGGTAATGCCAGCGGTTGTTGATGTGTGGCACCAGGTCGCGGCGTACGCTAAACGAGTGTCCCGGACCCTGGGAAACTTTTAATAACTGCGGTCTCATTGTGTGATTTTGGCTGAAATTGGCATCTTGCAATCAAATACGTGCTAATTTAGCTGAATTATTTTGGAAGCAGTTCAACGCCCGAGGATTTTTTTTCAATGTTAATCCGGCTGAATGAAAAGCATAAAGCCGCGCAATGGCATTGCACCGGAAATGGTTGTTTTGCATGTTCCGAAAGAATAATTTTAGCACCATGAAGGAAAACACGACCACAAAGGAAAACGCCGTAAGCTGGCTGCGCATTCATCCCTCCGATAATGTGCTGGTGGCGCTGAGCGATTTACAGAAAGATACCATCATTGATACAGGGGCATCTGCCGTGCTGCTCAAAGAAGTGATTCCCGCAAAACACAAAGTGTTTGAACACGATATGGAACCCGGCAGCGAAATACGGATGTATGGGGTGCTGGTGGGCAAAACAACGATGTTCGCACCTGCCGGAACCCGCATGACCACCGAAAATACCAGGCACGCCGCTGAACCATTCGCTTACCGTGGATTTGTGAAGGAATGGAAAAAGCCCGATGTGTCGAAGTTTGCCGGTCGTACTTTCAATGGACACCTCCGTTCCGATGGACGGGTGGGTACTGCCAATTACTGGTTGTTTGTGCCGATGGTATTTTGCGAGAACCGTAACCTGGATGTGATCAGGGAAGCATTGCTCAATGAACTCGGCTATGCGAAAACGGATAAGTATAAGCGTTATGCGAAGGAACTGGCCGCCGCGGTAAGGGATGGAAAAGATATTTCATCCATCAGCCTGGAACCTTCCGCTGTTCCTACCCACGAACGGCTTTTCCCTAACGTAGATGGGATCAAGTTCCTGAACCATTCCGGCGGTTGCGGCGGCACAAGGCAGGACGCGGCTACTTTAGGCGCATTGCTGGCCGCTTATGCCGATCATCCCAATGTGGGCGGCATCACCGTAATGAGCCTGGGTTGCCAGCACCTGCAAACGGATGAGTTTGTAAACGATCTTAAAAAAAGAAATCCCGCTTTCGATAAACCTATTTTGTTTTTTGAACAACAGCAGTCGCGGAGTGAGGAACAACTGCTGAAAGATGCCATCCGCCAGACTTTCACCGGGTTGGCCACTATCAATCAATACAAAAGAACACCTGCTCCGCTCAGTGCTTTGTGCCTGGGCGTAAAGTGCGGGGGCAGCGATGGGTTCAGTGGTATCTCTGCCAATCCCGCGGTAGGTTATGCAGCCGATTTACTCGTGGCCCTGGGTGGGAAAGTACTGCTTGCCGAGTTCCCCGAACTCTGCGGCGCCGAGCAGGAAATGCTGGACCGTTGTACCGATGCCGCTTCCGCTGAAAAGTTCATCCGCCTTATGACGGAATACAACCACCAGGCCGAACTCGCCGGATCCGGTTTCCACATGAACCCATCGCCTGGAAATATTAAAGATGGATTGATTACCGATGCGATTAAATCTACAGGTGCAGCACGGAAAGGCGGAAGTTCGCCTGTTGTGGATGTGCTTGATTATACCGAACCCGCTACCAAACCCGGACTCAGCCTCGTGTGTACACCCGGCAACGATGTGGAGGCCACCACCGGCAAAGCCGCTTCCGGGGCAACGTTGATTTTATTCACCACCGGCCTGGGAACGCCTACAGGCAATCCTGTAGCGCCAACCATTAAAGTGGCCACCAACTCAGCACTCGCGGACCGTATGGCAGATATCATCGATATCGATACCGGCGCCGTCATTCGTGGTGAAAAATCCATAGAAGCAATGGGGGAGGAGATACTTGAATATTGTATCCGCGCCGCCAGTGGTGAAGTGATTCCAAAAGCCGTTGAACTCGGTCAGGATGATTTCATTCCGTGGAAGCGTGGCGTTAGTTTGTAGCCAGTAATTTTTTAACCGCTTTTTTCTTCAGCACTTT
>CAMLPA010000155.1 GCA_946481605.1 uncultured Flavihumibacter sp.
GCCAGAGCGGGCTGGGGTTTTCTTACCAGCGCCAGCACCTGGTTGGGTGTGGTGAGCTGCGAAATTTTTGCTAATTCTTCCGGCGTAATCTCTTCCAGCCCTGGCACAGCGGGGTGCGCTTCGCACCATTCCTTCAGGGCGTACACCGCTTCAATCGCCTTCGGCGCTTCTGCTATTATTTCCGCAACGCACTTAGGACCTTCTACCAGGAATACTTCCGCGCTGCGGCGAAATTTTTTCTGGCTTAAACTTTGGATATATTTGACCCTGGATTTAGATAACATGAACGTTCAGTGATTTTGCGACAATTTTTTCTTCAATATATATGACCCATCCCTGCAGTGGCCCAAATATCCACTTTTTTACAGTTACGGTTTGCGCACTGCTGCTGCTTCACGCATGTACGGTCCCGAAAAAGTTTCAGCAGGGAAGGCCTTTCGTTTTCAAAAATACGATAACCGTTGAGGGTGATATGCCCGCCACAGAAAAAAAGGCGCTCGAAATAAGGTTACAAGGGCAACTGGATGACAGTTTGCGGCTCCGTACCAAATCGTACGCAGGCCTTTACAGGGAACTGGTGGCGCCCCCGGCTTACGACTCCGCCAATGCCGCCCGCAGCAAGGTTTTCATGAACGCATTGCTGGAGACCGAAGGCTTTTTCCGTTCCACAGTAAGCGACAGCGTTTTTTTAGATGAATACCCCAGCAACTTCTCGGAACGGCTGAGTTATACTTTCTCCTATTTCTTTTCAGGAAAAAAATACCGCGCCCCTCAAACCCGTGCACATATTTTTTTTACGGCGAAAGTGGGCCCACCTTTGGTGATCGATACCGTTCGGTATGCACTTTCAGATAGCCTTTTACAGGCATTGGCGCTCAATCCGCGCGCTATCAGGAATTCCGCCCTTGCCGCCACCACTCCTGTACTTAAAAAGGGAAATCGCTTCCGGCAGACGGATGTGGCCCGTGAACTGGAAAGGCTGGGCGATGTATTCAAAAATAACGGCTATTTCAAATTCATCGCGGACGATCTTTATGCTGAAGCCGATACGGTGGATTTGTCGCTGATTACCATCGACAATGATCCTTTCGACCAGCTTTCTCTCTTGGAAGAAGCGCAGAAAAGAAAGGAAAAACCTACGGTGAAAGTGACCATCAAACAACGTCCCATTACCGATTCCACCAAACTGCTGCAACACTATATCGGTAACGTGCGCATCTTTCCTGAACTGGAACTCGCTGATACATCCGGCGCTTCGCGCTTTAAAAAGATGGAACACCGGGGATTCGAAATTTATTACGACAAGAACAGGTACAAGCCGGGATTTCTTACGAGGCAGTCGAGACTGGAGAAAGACAGTCTGTTCCGCCAGATCGATTATGTGCGTACCGTGAACGCTTACAACCAACTTGGGGTTTGGCAACAGGTAACGGTGGAAGCCACGGGCATCAGGAACGATACGGTTCCAAAAGTGGATTTCGATATCCGCCTCTCCCCTTCCATGAAACAAAGTCTGATCTTCGAACTGGAGGGCAGCCGTAACACCGGCAGCGACGCCTTCGCCACCGGCAACCTCCTCGGACTGGGCGCGAACATTGGTATCCGGAATAAAAATGTGGCACGGGAAGCCATTCAATCGAGTACACAACTCCGTGGTGGAATTGAACTGAACCCCTCGCGCGGAACGGCTTTCATTCTCACCAGGCAACTTTCTCTGAGCCACAGTTATTCCATTCCAAAATTGCTGATAAAACTGCGTCCGCAGAATACGAGGCTTCGTTCCGAACGCACCATCATTAACGCTACCGCAGGTTACACGGAAAGAAAAGATTATTTCAACCTGGGAACCATCAATACTTCCATCGGTTTCGAATCGGCCCGGCGCAACAATGTTTTTTTCTTCAGTCCATTTAATATTGAACTGAACAGTCTTACAAGGAAACCGGGGTTGGATTCGCTCATCAGGGCAAACCCATTGCTGGCCTATAATTTCTCCGATGGGTTGATTGTTGGAACGAAGTTTAGCTTTGTGAACTCAAAAACCCGGTCCAATAAGTTCAGGTACATCAAACTGGCTGTCGAAGAATCGGGTGGATTAACCGGTTTCCTCTTCAAAGGCCTGTATAACGACCTTTTCCGTTTCGTGAAACTGGACGCGGAATATGTGTACAAGATCGAACAACCCAAATCGCTTTGGGCCTTCCGGCTGATGGGCGGTTACGGTTATTCCTACGGTGAAAACGACAGTAAAAACTTCACACTTCCCTTCTTCCGGCAGTTCTTTGCAGGTGGCCCCAACAGCATGCGGGCCTGGACGGTGCGTTCACTGGGCCCCGGCTCCGTAAATGATTCCGCTTTCAACGCGCAGATTCCCGCAGGACTTCGTCTGGGCGATGTGCAATTAGAAGGCAACATCGAATACCGCTTTAACCTGGGCACGCTGGGCGGCATCAAACTGAAAAGCGCCCTGTTCACCGATATTGGAAATGTATGGTACCGACCTGAAGTGCTGAAAGGCTCGGGGCTGAACGACCGGCTGCCCATAGAATTTAACCTGAGCAGGCTGTACAAAGACCTTGCAGTGGCCGGCGGAACAAGTTTGCGCCTCGATTTCGATTACTTCCTGATCCGCCTCGATTACGCGTTCAAACTGAAAAACCCGTTCTACTCCGACATCAACGACGGATGGTTCCACAAACTCAGCCTGAATTCCGGGCAACTGCAGTTGGGGATCAACTACCCGTTCTGATGTAAGGCCAGCAGGGCGCGGGCGTTTTTATCAAACTCCTCCATCGTTACCGATTCATTCAGTTTAAAAGAACCAATCCGGGTTCTGCAAAGACTACTCATGTATCCGCCGCAACCGAGCTGCTGCCCAAAATCATGTGCAAGACTGCGGATATAGGTTCCCGTTGAGCATACCACCCTGAAATGCACCACGGGCATTTCGATGGCTGTGAGTTCAAATTCGCGGATGGTAACAGGCCGCGGTTCCACAACCACCTCCTCGCCTTTCCGGGCCAGTTCATACAAACGTTTACCGTCTTTTTTGATGGCGGAATGCGCGGGCGGCACCTGCATGATGTTGCCTATGAACGGAAGGGTTGCTTCGCGAAGCTGTGTTTCCGTAATATGCTCAAAAGGTTTTAAATCTGTGGGTTCACTTTCAAGGTCATAAGTTGGGGTAACCGCGCCCAATGTAATGGTGCCGGTATATTCCTTTTCCTGGGCCATGAATTCGTTGATGCGTTTGGTAAATTTCCCTGTGCAGACAATGAGTAATCCCGTGGCCAGCGGATCCAATGTGCCGGCGTGTCCTACTTTTTTGATCCGGATGGTATTCCTGATCTTCCGAACCACATCGAAGGAAGTCCACTCCAGGGGCTTGTTCACTAAAATCACCTGTCCGGCTTCAAAAGGATTCTGCGCTGCTTCCAATGCTTTTTTTGCGAAGGTAAAGGATAAATGATTTCCTCAGATGAGCATTCGGCCCTTCAGTTCGAGGTATTTGTTCACGGTTTGGATGGTCACTGCTTCCGGTGCGCACAATACAGATAAAATGCCTTTGCGTTGCAGTTCCTTTACCATCCATCTTTTTTCCTGGATGAATTGCCTGGCGATGGTCTGTTTGTACAAAGTTTCCACGCTGCCGTCTTCCATCGAAGCCATGCTTTCCAACTCGGGGTTTTCGAAGAACACGACCAGCAACAGGTGCCGGGATGCCATACTTTGAAGATAGGGCAACTGCCTTTCCAGCGAAGCACGGGATTCGAAATTGGTGAACAGCACCAGCAGACTTCTCTGCGGAATATTCCGTTTAACGGTAGCGTATAAGCGCTCGTAATCCGCTTCGCGGAAGCCGGTCTTTTCTTTATAAAGTGTTTCCAGTACCAGTCCCATTTGTCCGCCCCTTCGTTCAGCGGGTAAAAGCGTATCTATCTTATCCGAGAAGGTCAGCAATCCTGCTTTGTCCTGTTTCAGCAGGGCCACACGCAACAACATGAGTGAAGCGTTGATGGCATAATCCAGCAGGGTGAGTCCTGCAAAGCTCATCTTCATCACCCGGCTCTTGTCGATCACGCAATACACCTGCTGGGCACGTTCATCGGTATAATGGTTCACCATCAACTGCCCGCGGCGCGCGGTGGCTTTCCAGTTTACCGCACGTACATCGTCGCCCAGTACATATTCTTTGATCTGTTCAAACTCCATGCTGTGGCCGATTCTTCGGATAGCACGGTTGCCCGTTTCGGAGCGCGCATCTGAAAAAGCCAGCAGACTGTATTTCCTGATTTCCAGGTAGGATGGATACACCTTCACTTCTTCGAGCGCACCTGCCTCTACCCTTCTCACCACCAATCCAAGCGGCGATTTCAGCAACAGAATAATTCTATTGAAAACATATATTCCTCTTTCTACAGGCCGCACTTCTTCTTCCAGCAATACTTCCTTTCCGGGCTGTAACACCTTGGCGGTCCATTTGCGGAGCTGTGCCAGTTGAACGGGCATTTCGTCCAGCAGCCGCGTATGTACCGGAAATGTGGTATGGTTGAAAAGTACCCAACTTACCGGATTTGGATCGCCATTACTGAAACGTTCCGGCAATACCCTTTTTACAGTTACAGGCGCGGATTTAACGAACAGCAACAGGTAATCGAGCAGTACCAGAATACCCAGGAAACCAACGCACAACTGCGCCGGCACCAGCAGGAACGGCATCCCAAAGGCTGCCACCATGACCAGCGCAAGCAATCCCAGCACAAAATAGGTGCGCCGGGATAGGTAGAGCGGGCGGATGAACTTTTTATAGAACCGCATCGGCTACCGTGGAATTTCTATGGATGAAAGAATCGTGGTGATCATATCATCCGGGGTTACGCCTTCCATCTCTTTTTCCGGCGTAAGTGCAATGCGGTGACGCAGCACCGGCGCTGCCACACGGAGTATATCATCAGGCGTAACGAAATCACGGCCGTTCAATGCGGCAATTGCTTTTGATGCATTCATAATTCCGATGGAAGCACGTGGCGAAGCGCCGAGGTATATACCGTTGTGGTTGCGTGTTGCAGTCACCAGCGCCGTGATGAAATCGAACAATTTTTCTTCCATGTGCAATTGCTTCACCTGTTCACGCAGTTGTTGCAACAATGCGCCATTCAGTTGGGATACCAGTTCAGGTTCCAGTTTTCCGAGCATGCGGTGGTGGCGCATGAGTATTTCTTTTTCTTCATCCGGCGCAGGAAGCGGCACCAGTATTTTAAAGAGAAAACGATCGAGTTGTGCTTCGGGCAACCGATAAGTTCCTTCCTGCTCAATGGGGTTCTGGGTGGCCACCACCATGAAAGGCTCTTCGAGGCGGTAGGTTTGTCCGTCGGCGGTCACCTGTCTTTCTTCCATCACTTCAAACAGCGCCGATTGTGTTTTGGCCGGAGCACGGTTGATCTCATCGATCAGCAGGATACTGGTAAAGATGGGACCCTTACGAAACTGGAAAATGGCTTGTCCGGGGTGGAACACAGAAGTACCGATCACGTCACTCGGCATCAGGTCAGGTGTGAATTGAATCCTGCTGAAAGGTGCCTGTATGGCCCTGCTCAGCATTTTGGCGGTAAGCGTTTTTGCCACACCGGGCACACCTTCCAGCAATACGTGACCGCCTGAGAGCATCGCTGCCAGCAGCAACTCCATCATATCTTCCTGCCCCACAATCACCTTGCTCATTTCCAGGCGCAGTTGTTCTGCCGAACGGCTCAGTTCTTCCAGACTGCTCCGTTGTTCAAATACATCTTCCTGCATTCCGTTATCCATGTTGTTCTTTTTTATAAAAATTATTTAATGCGGCAGCTACTTCCTGCAGCAGTTCATCGCTCACTTCGGGATAGTCCTTTAGCATCTGCATTTTGTAAAACATACCCTCCAGGAAAACCTGTTCAATGCCTGTTTTTCCGGCCAGTGCCGGCAGAAAGTTTTTATCACCCGGGGCAAACCGAAGAAAATATTTCCGCTGCAGGTGCTCCGTAAACTGGTGGATCATTTTTTCACCCAGGTTCTTGTTGTTCCTTTTTTGATAGTATAAAGCTGAAACGGTTTCCACAAAGTCGCGGGCACTGTTCTTTATTTTAGGGACAGCAGGTAGTGCCGACTGTTTTC
The DNA here is from genome assembly GCA_946481605.1 of uncultured Flavihumibacter sp. The sequence goes on from CAMLPA010000155.1 coordinate 6,151, forward strand.
TTTTCGTTTCAAACAGATAGATCAACCCGAAAATGAGCAGTACCACCCAAAAGGCGGAGCGCAACGCAGGTTCTTTTAAGATCACCTGTAAACGGGAGAACTGGTTCTCGTCTTCCTGCCTGTTCCTGAAGTAATCGTCCCATTCCACTACAGTTTTACTTTTCCCGATCCAGGAGAATGTTTTTTCGAAATATTCGTGGTTGTTTTTGTGCAACAGAAAGAAGTTGGAAAAGGCCAGCGGAGCGGTATGCAGGTAAAGACTGCCGCCGCCTTTATAATCGAAGCGTACAAAGTTCGGCTGACCGAAATCGTTAGTGCCCAGGATGGTGGTGTAGATAGAATCGTAAGAAGAGATGTACATACTCCTGTCGAAGCCGGGGTAAGCATAAGTATGTTCCTCCCAGGTCACGGGATCGTACACGGAAGTTTCAAGAGAATCTTCGGTTTCCACAAAGTTAATGTCTGAATAGCGCAGTTCTATTGCCATGGAATCAGCCATTTCACGGGTGATTCTTGTGGTGGAGATGAAAATTTCCGCGCCTTCTCCCAGTTGTGCGAGCATCCGGTTCCATTCCCTGGAATCGGGCAATACCTTGGGACTGATGATGACCCGGAGCTTTTTAAATGGGTCCGCGCCCATATTTGTCCAGGCTTCCGGTTCTTCGGTAAAATCACCATAAACACCTGGCGCCGTGGTTACATTGCTGACCTGCGCATCGGGGAAAAGCTGCTTCATCCATTCATGTGCCACGTAGGTGCCGTAACGGATGCGGTCGTTGCGCCAAAGTGTGATTCGTTTGTTCATGGACTCGTTTTTCCCGCAGGAATGCAGGAAGGCCGTTACCATGAGCAGGAATATGATATAAAAGAAATGTTTCAGTTTCAAAGCGCACCGTTTTTAGAAAATGAACTAATCTGCTCTACGGAGCGCTGGTACCTGCTTTCTTCGATGGGAAGATTACCGTACCATGAATATTCGTACACCCGCACCAATTGCCTGAACAACCGCAGGGGTTCTTCCCCTTTCTCAGCAGGTATATTTCCTGCCAGTTGGCGGGTGTATAAACTGTTGGGGGCATCAGGGGAAAAACGGATCAATTCCTTTTGGTCAAGGTCAAGGAGCAGTTGCAGGAACCTGTACCGGAACGCCATGCGCCAATCCCGGTTTGCTTCGGCTTCTTTCCAGAGCAGTGCATAATCCGGTATTGATCCAGGTGAAAAAACTTGTTCTTCTTCGGTCTTTTTCCTGCGGGAACCTGGGCTGAAAAAACTTAGCTTTTGTTTGACGATAAAGAAATACA
>CAMLPA010000156.1 GCA_946481605.1 uncultured Flavihumibacter sp.
CTCAGCGACGGTATGGTATTGGGCGTTCAGCCCATGGGGCTGGGACAGGTAGTTTACCTGACCGAGAATCCGCTGTTCCGCAGTTTTTGGGAAAACGGAAAACTGATGTTGTGCAACGCGGTGTTCCTGGTGGGGCAGTAAATGCTTGTCCCGAAGTCTTATCTTCGCTGTTCAAACACCAATTTCAATCAATGAAATGGGGAAAGTTATTTATTGTCCGGGCGTCTTATCCGTAGAATACATCGCTTTCACCTTCATAATTTATAACCTGTTAGGATGAAGAAAATCCTGTTGACCTCGTTTATCGCCTTACAGCTTTTGTGCACGGCTTTCTGTTTCGGGCAGGCGCCAGCGTCCTGGACCTCCGCAGAAATACTCCAGCAACTCAATAAGTTCAAAGTACTTGGCTCAGTATTGTACATCGCGGCGCACCCGGATGATGAAAATACACGGCTGCTTACGTATCTCTCCAGGGAAATGAACTACCGCACCGGTTATCTTTCCCTCACCAGGGGAGATGGCGGCCAAAACCTGATCGGAGATGAACAGGGGATTGAACTGGGCCTGATCAGAACCCAGGAACTGCTCGCCGCCCGCCGCGTGGATGGCGCTGAACAGTTTTTTACACGCGCCTATGATTTCGGGTTCTCCAAGAATCCCGAAGAAACATTCCGTTTCTGGGACAAAGACAAAGTACTTGCAGATGTGGTGTACGTGATCCGGAAATTCCGTCCGGATGTGATCATCACCCGTTTTCCTACCACAGGAGAAGGAGGCCACGGACATCATACTGCTTCAGCCATTCTTGCGGGAGAGGCTTTTGAACTGGCAGGTGATCCAACCAAATACCCCGAACAACTCAAATATGTTCAACCCTGGAAACCCAAAAGACTGCTGTGGAACACCTTCAATTTTGGTTCCGCGAATACCATCAGTGAGGACCAGTTCAAGATAGAAGTAGGACAATTCAATCCTTTACTGGGAAAGAGTTATGGCGAAATTGCCGCGGAAAGCCGGAGCCAGCACAAAAGTCAGGGTTTTGGTGTGCCCCGCTCCAGAGGAGAGGCTTTCGAATATTTCAGGCTCATCAAAGGAACCGCGCCTAACACTTCATTGACCGATGGCGTAACCACAGATTGGGGTCGTGTGCCCGGTAGCAACCAGGTGGTGCTTCAAACGGAGACGGTCATCCGTAATTTTAATCCGGGTAAGCCTTCAGCCTCGGTACCCGACCTGGTAGACCTGTACAAAATGGTGCAGGCATTACAGGATCCTTTCTGGAAAGAAGTGAAACTGGCTGAACTGCGCCAGTTGATTGCCGCGTCAGCCGCACTGTGGCTGGACGCTACTACCAGCCTTCCTTCCGTAGTGCCCGGCGCACCACTCACCATTACGGTGGCCTTGAATAAAAGATTGCCCGCAGCAGTAAAAGCCGGAAAAATAAGCGTTGCAGGAAAGGATACTGTGCTGAACAAAACGCTTGAGCACAACGTAAATGTAAATCTTCCTTTCAGCATTATAGTCCCTGCCGACCGTGAAACCACCCAGCCTTACTGGTTAAAAAGACCGATGGGCGCCGGGTATTTTGACGTGCGCGAACAGCAACTGATTGGTCTGCCGCAAAATGGTACGGCTTTTAAAGCAACCGTGGAACTGGAAATTGCCGGACTTCCGCTTACTTACCAGCTTCCGGTGATGTACAAATACACTGACCCGGTGAAAGGAGAAATTTACCAGCCCTTGCAGGTAGTGCCGCCCGCCCTGGTGAAAACAAATCCCGATGTGCTGCTGTTCCGGAAAGGTGTTGCTTCCTCCGCTCTGGTAGAAGTGGAACTCACTGCCGATACGGATATTGCCGCGGGCGCGCTGAAAATGAACCATACCATCAATGGCATCACGCAGCAATTCGCTGCACTGGAAAAGCCGCTTTCCAAAGGGATGAGCGCTTCGTTTCCCTTTAACTTCAGCAATACTTCCTTAAAAAATGGTGACGTGAGTTCCCTTAAAGTATTTGCATCGAATACAAAAGGAGAAAAACTGGACCAGGACGAAGTGCAGATTCAATACGATCATATCCCGGTGCAGCATTACTTCTACACGGATTCCGTTAAAGTACTAAACATCGATTTGAAAACAGCCGGGAAAAAGATCGGGTACATTCCAGGAGCGGGCGATAAAGTGGTGCCTGCGTTGCGCCAGATGGGGTACGAAGTGGTGATATTGAAGGAAGAAGACCTGCAGCCCGTGTTACTGCGTTCATTCGATGCCGTTATAACAGGAGTTCGCGCGCACAATGTACATGCGTTTTTGAGCAACCGCTACGAGGCGCTGATGGATTATGTGAAAGAAGGGGGCAACCTGATTGTGCAGTACAATACGAACAACCAGATAGGACCGGTACGTGCTAAGATTGGCCCTTACCCGTTCACCATTACCCGGAACCGCGTTACGGATGAAACGGCTACCGTGAATTTGCTTAAAAAAGAACATCCGGTATTGAATTATCCCAATGCCATTAGCAGCGCTGATTTTGAAGGGTGGGTGCAGGAGCGGGGCATCTATTTTGCCGACCAACTCGCGCCCGAATATGAAACCGTCCTTTCCATGAAAGATCCGGGGGAGAATGAACAAAAGGGGAGTCTGATTATTGCCCGCCATGGAAAAGGTACATTTGTGTACACCGGACTGGTGTTTTTCCGTCAGTTACCGGCAGGTGTTCCCGGCGCTTACAGGCTGCTGGCAAACATCATAGCGTTGAATCAGAAGAAACCGTTTTAAATGCAGAAAGCGCCGCAGAGAAGGAACATCGGGTTTGCACTGGCTATTCTTATTGGCCTGGCCATTGGATTTTTTATTAAGAAAGTGCATATTGGATTGCTGATAGGACTCTTTCTGGGACTGCTGGCCAGCGGCCTGAGAAAGCGTTGACAGGTCACTAAAAAATGCTCGTATGAAAAAAACGACCAGCGGGGCAGAAAATCCCGACAGGAAATTTAACATGACCCGCATCAGCGTAATTGTGATTGCTGCGCTTATTCTTGAGATCATTTTCTTCTCTCTTTTCACCAAATATTTCTCATGAGCAGTATCGATTGGTTCGTGCTGGTAGCCACCCTTGCCGCTATTATTCTGTATGGTTTGTATAAAAGCAAGACCACACGCAACCTCGACGGCTATTTCCTGAGTAACAGGAGTATGCCCTGGTACCTCGTGATGCTCAGCATTATGGGCACACAGGCCAGCGCCATTACTTTTTTATCCGCGCCGGGACAGGCGTATACCGATGGTATGCGCTTCGTGCAGTATTATTTTGGCCTGCCGCTGGCGATGGTACTCATCGCAGCTTCTTTTGTGCCTGTATTCCATAAACTAAAGGTGTTCACCGCTTATGAATACCTTGAACAGCGTTTCGACCTGAAAACAAGGGCATTCACGTCTTTCCTGTTTTTGTTGCAGCGTGGACTTTCCACCGGAATCAGCATCTATGCACCGGCAATTATCCTTTCCTCCTTATTGGGGTGGAACATCTACTGGACCAATATCGTGATGGGCGGTGTACTAATCGTGTACACGATGACCGGCGGCGCAAGGGCCGTGGCATATACACAACAATTGCAGTTCCTGATCATTTTCGCGGGGATGTTTTTCGCCGGATACATGGTGGTGAAAATGTTACCGGAAGGCGTGGGGTTTGCCGATGCGTTGCACGTAAGCGGAAAGCTGGGTAAGCTGAATGTAATTACCTCCGGAACGAAAACCGGTGGTGGCTTCGATTGGAGTGACCGTTACAATATATGGAGCGGCATCATCGGCGGTTTCTTCCTGGCGCTGTCATATTTCGGGACCGATCAAAGCCAGGTGGGCCGGTATCTTACCGCAAAATCACTTGCCGAAAGCAGGACCGGTTTGCTGATGAATGGCCTGGTGAAAGTGCCCATGCAGTTCCTGATCTTACTGGTGGGCGCACTGGTGTTTACTTTTTACCAGTTCTTTACGCCGCCGATTTTTTTCAATAAAGTGCAGACTGATAAGGTAGCCGCAGCGCCGGCTTACAGAGACAGTTTCAACTTGCTGGAGCAAAAACACATCACGATTGCGGAAGAAAAACAGTCTGCAGTCCGTTTATTTACGGATGCGCTTCACCGTGAAGATACGGTACTCATGAACCAGACCGCTGACCAACTGCGTACGCTGAATGCGCAATCAGACACCGTACGCCAGCAATTTACTTCCATTCTTAAAAAAACGCCGGGCGCAGATGCGAATGATACCAATTATATCTTCCTCCGTTTTGTAATCGACTATCTGCCGCAAGGACTGATCGGATTACTCATCGCTGTTATATTTATGGCGGCCTGGGGATCTATCGCGGCTGCGTTAAACTCGTTGTCGTCCTCCACCATGGTCGATTTTCACAAAAGATTTTCCGCGAAGCGGGAGCGGCTGGAAGGGGCGGCGCTGGATGAGAAGGAATACAAATGGTCGCGGAGATATACCCTTTTCTGGGGTGTCTTCTGCATTATCGTCGCGCAGTTTTCCAACAGGATGGGCAGTTTAATCGAAGCAGTGAACGTATTGGGATCGTTGTTTTACGGGGTGATACTCGGTATTTTCCTGGTGGCATTCTATGTGAAAAAAGTAGGCGGTAATGCGGTATTTACCGCCGCATTGATAGTGGAAGCGGGGATTATCTGGATGTTCTTTTTTACAAAGCTGGGCTTCCTGTGGCTGAACCTGGTAGGGGCCGTAGCGGTGGTGGCGCTGGCCTGGGTATTGAGTTTGTTTATGGGGGAGCGCAAAGTGGCTCCGGTGGTTATGAATGATGCTCCATAGCGTTGACCTTATTTTTTACTTCCGCAAGCAGTTGCTGTTCGGTGGGTAAATAAAGCTGGTACTTACTGGCAACGATGGATGCATTTGTTTCAGGAAGCGTGATCTTCACCATTGCATCGTTTTTATCTGCACACAAAAGTATGCCGATCGTTGCCTGCTCGAAAGGTTGTTTTTCAAACCTGTCAAGATAATTTACATACATCTGCAACTGGCCGATGTCCTGGTGTGTGATTTTATGCGTCTTTATTTCGAAGACCACGAAGCATTGCAGCAAGCGGTTATAAAAGACTAGGTCCATAAAAAAATCATCTCCGCCGATGTGAATACGCTTTTGTCTTGCTACAAAGGAGAAACCATTTCCCAATTCAAGAAGGAACTCCTGTAAGTGTGCGATCAATGCGCCTTCAAGGTCTTTTTCATAATAAGAAGGTGACTTTTCTAATCCAAGGAACTCAAGTACCATCGGGTCTTTGATCACATCGAGTGGGTTGGCAGGCTGTTTTTCACCCTTTGCCGCGGCCATTACACTTTCTTTGTCGGTACTCAAAAGCAGCCTTTCATAAAGCTGGCTGTTAATCTGCCTTTCGAGTTGCCTGGATGTCCAATTGTTTTTTGCCGCCTCAAGGATGTAAAACTCTCTTTTATCTTGATTGTCAATAGGTAAGAGCAGTTTATAGTGTGTCCAACTGAATTGCGTCCGCAGTGCGGACGCAATTGGGAAGGTCCTGTAAAATTGTCTGTAACGTTCCAATTGACGTACAGTAAAGCCAGTACCAAATTCTGGCTCTAATTCTTTTGCCAGTGTCCGGATCAGGAACGCACCATAATCCGCGCGGTCTTTCCCTTCCTGTTCTTCTTCAAAAATCCGTTTCCCGATGTTCCAGTACATGCTTACCCGGATATGGTCAACGGTACGAACGGCCTGCTCCCTGCTTTCAAGGATAAGTGATCTGATGGCGGGTACTAAAGTTGGATTCATTTCCATACGATTGTTTTTTATTGATGAATAATACAATACACTGCCTGCAGGGCCAGTGGTGATGGACCTGAATGATGCTCAGTAAATCAGTTGCTTTATCCACGCCAGTGGTGGGAGATACGCGCGAAAAAGAAAGAAAACAAAAATGCAAGGAAATTCCTTGCATTTTAAATCAAGTGCGGCGGAGCAGATTCGAACTGCCACGCCCGGTAAAAGGCGCTACCACCTCAAAGTAGTGCGTCTACCAATTTCGCCACCGCCGCTTTTTTGATGGGAGTGCAAATGTATAAAATTTTATAATTCAGCGTGCTATTCCTGATTTTTTTTCCTGGGAAGCCTGAATGGGAATTTCAATCCGGAAAGTGGTGCCTGTGGAGGTATCGCTTTGTTTCACGAAAATCCGCCCGTTGTGGAACTGTTCAACAATACGTTTCGTTAAACTCAAACCAAGTCCCCAGCCCCTTTTTTTGGTAGTGAACCCGGGGGCGAACACTTTCTGCCAGTGCTGGCGTGGAATGCCTTTGCCGCTGTCTTTCACTTCTATAATAATATTTTTCACCTCAGGCAGTAAGGTTACCGTGATATTTCCTTTTCCATCCATGGCATCGAGCGCGTTCTTCAGTAAATTCTCCATCACCCAATCAAAAAGGGGAGGGGATACTTCGGCGTTCAGCAGTGTATTTTCCGGCGCGCTCACTTCAAACTGTACTTTCCCTGTGGCCCGTTTGCGGATGTAGTCCACCATATTGTTCACCTGCGCAAGCAGATCTGTTTGCTCCAGTTGGGGAGTGCTGCCGATCTTTCCGAACCGGTCGCTTACCAGTTTCAGCCGTTCCACATCTTTGGCCATTTCCCGGATCATGTTGGTATCTGCCGGGGCATCCTTCAATACTTCTACCCAGCCTTCCAGGGAAGATACAGGGGTGCCAAGTTGGTGCGCCGTTTCTTTTGCCATACCCGCCCACAACTGGTTCTGCACAGAGCGGTTACGGGTTTGAAGGGAAAGCACTGTAATGAGAATGAAGAGCGCCACGATGAAAAGTTGCACGATAGGGTAGTATTCCACTTCTGCGAGCAGGAAGGAAGAGCCATAATAATACCGGTTCATCTGCGTGGAATCGGAAGGGTTGACCCAGGTGATGGGTTCATTATTGCTCCGGTACTTATTGAGTAGGGAGGGCAGGTAATCGGGGCGTGTCCTTACTTTGAAGGTGTCGATATTAACGAAACTGATGATGCTGTCGCGTTCATTCGTTTCAATGATCGGAATATCCGTATTGTCTGCGATCACCAGTCCAACCAGTTGGTTGCTGATGCCGGTGGAATCGTTGATGAGCAGTTTGCCCGCCTCAACCCATTGCAGCACTTTCGTTCTTTCGCCACCCGCTATTTTCCTGGCCAGGTACTGCGAATACAGGATAGTTCCCGAAACAATCGCGATGGCAATAATGGCGAGCCAGGTGCGCCAATTCTGAAGAGTGGATAGCATCCGTAAAAATAATAGCTTTGCACATCATTTTAAAAACATAACCTGCGCATTTTGACGAGGCAACCATCAGTAGCAGTCGTAATATTGAACTGGAACGGAAAACACCATCTCGAAAAGTTCCTGCCCTTCCTGGAAGCGACAGGTTA
>CAMLPA010000157.1 GCA_946481605.1 uncultured Flavihumibacter sp.
ATATCTTTAAGTTAATATGCAAGTACCGTATTATATTGATCTGCTTGGAACATTTGTGTTTGCGCTTTCGGGTGCGTTGGCGGCGTATGGCAAACTACTGTACCGGGATCTTTTTGGGATATCCTTTACCGCTTTCATTACAGCTATCGGTGGGGGTACATTAAGAGACATCACGCTGGGGGTGCATCCGCTTGCCTGGGTGGCCGATGGTAATTACCTGATCGTGATATTCCTGGGTGTACTCACCGCGGTCTCCTTCCGGAAAACACTGTTACGGCTCCGTAAAACCTTGTTCCTGTTCGATTCTATCGGTATCGGACTGTACACCATCCTCGGCGTTCAGAAATCACTCAGCTTCGGCGTACATCCTTTGGCGGCAATCATATTGGGCATGTTCTCCGCTGTATTCGGCGGGGTAATCCGGGATACCCTCGTGAACGAAATCCCCCTCATCTTCCGGAAAGAAATTTACGCCACAGCATGCCTTGCGGGCGCTATTGTATTCGTGGTCATGAACCGGTTCGGCATCAGCGCCAACATCAGTTCCATCACAGGTATCCTGGTGATTATCGCCATCCGCATCGTTTCCGTTCAATACCGCATCTCTCTCCCGAGAATTGAAGATTAGATTTTGATTACCGTTAACAACAAAAATTTGCATCATCCATTCCTTCCAATGTACCTTTACCGTCAAATCAGTATTGGTATATGGACCACCCCGATGAAGGGCTGAAACGCAGTCGCTTCCCCTATCTTATCCTCCTGCTCCTCGTGTATGGGGCAGTTTCCTGTAAACAACCGCTCCGCAAAATGGCCGGGTTCTCCGAACAGGCAGTAGATTCCCTCCAGGCAGCCGTTCCCGATGGCACTTTGTTGCCAACGGATTCCCCCGACCACCGGAAAGTGATTTACCTGAGTTTTGATGATGGTCCAAACAACGGCACACGCGTAGTCCACAACATCCTTCGGCAAGAGCAGGTTCCTGCTACTTTCTTCCTGATCGGCATACATGCTTATGGAAGTCCTGTTCAGCATAAGATGCTGGAGGAGTTGAAACAAGACCCATCTTTACTACTTTGTAACCACAGCTTTACCCATGGCTTCAGGAACAAATATGAATTGTACTACAATCATCCGGATTCCGTAGTGAAAGACTTCAGGCGGAATGCGGACAGTCTTCATTTTTCCAACAACATCGCGCGGACCCCGAGCAGCAATATCTGGCGGCTCCCGAAAGTTTACGGCGACTATTACAAAAGAAGAAAACCAGCCGCCGATTCCCTCTCCAATGCAGGCTTCCAACTCGTGGGCTGGGACTGGGAATGGAGCTACAACAGCAAATTCGAGTTGAAACAAACCGCAGATGAACTTTTTAATGAGATCAACGGTCTCTTTAAACAGAATGGCACGAAAATAAAGGACCATCTTGTGCTGCTCGCGCACGACCATACTTTTACGGATGCCGCAGATTCCACCCGCCTGATCAACTTTATTCAGAAAGTGAAGGCCTCGGGGGAATACCGGATCGCGTTGCTGAACCACTACCCTGGTTTGGAAAACTAGTTCCCTCATTTCTCTATTGCAAAGTTCCCTACAGTAAAATCACCGGGTTTCCCGGCGTGAATACACCGTCCCCGGTGGCGCCGCTATAGCGGTGCCACCGGGGACCCGTTTTTTTCCGTACATTCGGGGATACCATTAACTTATTTAGCACCATGAAAAAACTCCTTGCGGCAGCGTTGCTCGTATTTCCGGGCACCTCCCTTCTTGCACAACAACCCACGTATTCAGCGCTAACCATTCTTCCAGAAGAACCTACACCCGGCAGTACCATCACCATCAATTACAACCCGAAAGGAACCCCGTTGGAAAAATCGAAACAGGTTTCGTTATCGTATTACACTTTCGGGAAGAAATCGGTAGCCGATGATATCGTGCTGAAAAAAACTGGTTCCTCCTGGACCGGAACTTTTGTATTGCCCGATTCCGGCGATGTATTTGTTCTGAAACCTTTCAGCGGAAAGGATGCGGATGGCAACGATAAAAAAGGGTATACTTTTTTTGTATTCGAAAAGCCCGGAACACCATTCAAAGATGGCTACAATACCATGAGCAATATTTACAGCGGGATGGCCTGGCAAACAGGGATTGAACCGGACAGTAAAAAGTCAGCGCATTATAAGGACAAATTCTATGAAGGAACCGAGTTAAAAAACCTGAAGAAATTCAGTGAAAAACTCGACTACCTTACGTATAAAAAAGATACCGCAGGTGTATTCAACCTGTTCAGCACTATGCCCGCAGATACGTCCGCGAAAGAACAGGACTACAGCCAGGCAGCCTACACCGCCGGAAGGATGAAAAACAAGCCTGTTTCTGCATTGCTGGCCGAAGTGCAGAAACTGAAGTACCCCGATGGCATGATGGCCAAACAGGAAGTTTATAAAGAATACAATGCCGCCAAAACGGTAAAGGATAAGCTGGCTGTGATAGAAGCCTTCAAAAAGAAATATCCTGGAGACGCCACCGCGGAAATGATGGCTTCCAACATGCAGTCCAATCTTACCATGATGATCGCGAAAGAAAATGGTATAGATGCGGCAATAGCGAATGTTCCCGCTTCCTCTAAAGGCGCCGCACTGGCCAATACGTACAACAGCATCGCGTGGCAGAATTGTCTCGCAGACAAGGATATTGATAAATCCGCTGAACTCTCTGCAAAATCACTTCAGATTTTACAGGATGAAATGCGTACCATGGCCGCCAAGCCGGTGAATATGCCGCCTTCTCAATACAAACAAAACCTGGAGCAGAGCTATGGCATGTTTTCAGATACTTACGCGTTTCTCCTGCACAAACAGGGTAAACACAAAGAAGCCCTTAAATACCAGGAAATAGCCATTCAAACCAATAAAGACCCCGAAATGCTGGAGCGCTACGCTTTGTTCCTTGAAAAAGCAGGCAATCCCGCGAAGGCATTAAAAGAACTGGAAGCCAATGTAAAAGCAGGCAACCAGACAGCGGCCATGAAGGAGCAACTGAAACGCCTGTACGAAGCAAAAGGCAAGAACGATTTCGACACTTATTTCACCGCACTCGCAGCAGAAGCCAGGGAGAAAAAAATGGAGGAAATCCGCAAAAGCATGATCGATGAAGCGGCACCCACCTTCGCACTCAATGATGTAACCGGCAAAAAAGTAAGCCTCAGCGAACTGAAGGGGAAAGTAGTAGTGGTCGATTTCTGGGCCACCTGGTGTGGGCCATGTATCGCTTCCTTCCCCGCCATGAACAAAGCGCAAAACAAATACAAGAGCGACCCCAACGTTGTTTTTCTTTTCGTAAATACCTGGGAAAATAATGTAGAAGATAAAAAGAAGAACGTGGAAGACTTTATGAAAGGAAAGCCCTACGCTTTCAATACCATTCTCATGGACAATGAAAGTACAATGGTATCCGATTTTAAAGTAAGCGGCATTCCTACAAAATTCGTACTGGACAAAAACGGCAGAATCCGTTTCAAAGCGGTTGGCTTCAATGGAAAGGAAGAAGAAACGGTTGAGGAACTTTCGACCATGATAGAACTCGCTTCAAAATCATAAGCGTTTAAGATTATAATTGGAGAAGGATCACAGCAATGTGGTCCTTTTTTATTTTAAGAAAAATTGTACATTTGATTTCCCACCACCACAAACGCCACCACTTATTTATTCATTAAAATCAATTGTTCCATGAACGAGTTTTTTGAACCCGTGCTGGCGCTGAAGGATGGCGTTGCCTTGCACGAAGAGGATGGTATCGTACATAAATCGGTAACGTACTGCACTGAAGAAGAGTACCTTTATTTCGACCAATCCTGTGTACACAAACATGAGTATTTTAACGGATGCCTGGTGCAGATGCCCGGCGCTTCTTACGAGCACAATTCCGTAGTCGTAAACCTCATCTGGTACCTGCAAAGCCTTTTAAGAGAAACCAATTTCATCACGATGCCTTCCGACATTAAAGTAGCGGCGCCGGATGTGCGCACTTTCTTTTACCCGGACGTAAGCATTATCAAAGATGCGCCCGTTTTCAGAAAGGGGGATTTCGATGTGGTACTGAACCCGGTGGTTGTAATTGAAGTATTGTCTAAAGGCAGTAAGGAACGCGATTTCGTTCTGAAGTTTGAGAAATACAGCCAGATTCCGTCGCTGAACGAATACATCGTGGTGGATTCGAATTCCTGTTATGTACGGGTGGCCAAACGGCCGGAAAAGGGAGAATGGCGCTTCGGAGATGCCATTACTGATATCAATGGTTCTTTCCATATCGCCGCCATCGACAAAGCTATTCCGCTGCATGAAGTGTACCGTAGAGTGGTGTTTAAGAAAAGAAGAAAAAGACCTGGCCTCTGAGCTGATTGCAGGAATCAGATATTGAAATGTACTATTGTAGAAAATAAAAAAGCCATAGGTGATACTTCGTTGTATCACCTATGGCCCTGATTTCTTTTTTACTATGCAGTCCTACCAGCCATCTCCATCCAGCATGTTCCCCATTCTGCCGAGGATACTGCCTTCTTCCTTCCTGTTCACCGTTCCGTAAGAGATAATTCTACTTGCCAAACGACTGATCGGCAATGTTTGTATCCACACCTTTCCTGGTCCACGCAATGTCGCAAAGAACAAGCCCTCTCCTCCAAAAATAGAATTGCGGATGCCGCCTACAAACTGGATATCATAGTCGATGGTTTGCGTGTAGGCCACAAGACAACCCGTATCTATTTTCAGCATTTCGCCAGGCTGGAGTTCTCTTACTAAAACGTGTCCCCCCGCATGCACGAACGACATGCCATCGCCTTCCAGTTTCTGCATAATGAATCCTTCGCCACCAAAAATACCGGTTCCCAGTTTACGCTGGAATTCAATACCCACGCTAACACCTTTCGCGGCGCAAAGGAAAGCATCTTTCTGGCAGATCACTTTTCCACCTAATTCAGAGAGGTCGAGTGGAATGATCTTCCCGGGATAAGGGGAAGCGAAGCTTACTTTCTTTTTCCCGTAACCGGTATTTGTGAAAGCGGTCATGAACAAACTTTCGCCCGTGAGCAGTCTTTTTCCGGCGGACATCAGCTTCCCGAGAATACCACTTCCCTGCTGCTGGGAACCATCGCCAAAGATGGTCTGCATCTGGATGCCATCATCCATCATCATAAAGCTGCCGGATTCCGCCACGGCTGTTTCCTGGGGATCAAGTTCCACCTCCACATATTGCATTTCTTCCCCGTAAATCCTATAGTCTATTTCGTGATTCGTGCGCATGATTTTTTTTTGCTAAAGTACCTAATTCCTAAATTTTTTTGAGCAGTAACTTTTGGTCTTTGAAGGTTACCGCTTTGTCCATCATTTCAAGTAATGCCGACCATTCCTCAGCTTTCAGAAAAGATTTCCGGTACCCTTTTTCTATTTTAAGGATCAGCTTGTTTCCCTCTATATTTCCTTTAGCGCTGAACCAACCGGTCGCATTGTTTACCGTGGTTTGTATGTTTTCCAGTCCTTCCACGGTGTACCCCTTTGGAATTTCAATTTCCACTACATGCATAAAGGAGCGGGCGTAAGGCATATACACATCATCTTTGCGGTTGCGTTGCTCGTCTTTGATGTCCAGTTGCCCGCCCACCAAGGCACCCAGGTCTATCAGATAGTTTTCTCCGGCACGTTTTGTAATGTTATCGAGTTTGAATTCCGTATCGTAGATAAAAGCGGGTTGCGTATGGCGAATTCCGGATTGTTTCACCTTCCATTGGGTAACGGCAATTGGCTTCACACCGAACTGGTCGTTGATTTCCTGTGTAAAAACTTCTTTCATACCCGCTCTTGCCTTCTTCATGGCCAGTCGGTATTCTTCGGCCAACGCTTTGGTTTTGCGGTTGGCTTCCAGTTCTTCCACGAAGTTCTTTTCCAGACCGAAGGCAGCTCTTTCTTCGTTGCAGAAATCCTCATACAAAAGCAATTGTTGTTGCATGGGCGCTCTGAAATGTCCGGTAAGCACGGTATTTCTTTTTACATTCACCTGAGAGAGGTCGCTATCGGGGAAACTCAACTGAAGGTGTTCCAGGTGGTGATTGTTGATCGCTTTTTCGAAGGGGACCGTCACCTTTCCTGTACCCATGGCCTGTTTTTGGTAATTCTTCCATACAATCTTGGTACTCAGGCCAGGCGCTTCCTGGTTCTCATAATGGTAAGGCACCGCACCCGCGTTGGTGAACAGCGTTTCCATAGAATACAACTGGTCGCTGCTCCTGTAAGGTTTGATCATTACAGTGAGGTCGGAAGCCAGGAAAATATCTTCTTCCCTCGGACCATATTTTGACGTAAAGGCATACACTTCGGGTTGCAGACCGAACATCTTCAACAACTCACTATATACCAGCAGACAATAGTTTTCATTGATAGAGCGGGCATTCGCTGAAGGGTCCACGGGGCGTATTTCCTTTTTGTCCTCATCGTCATAAAACAACACGTAGCGCATGGCGTAGAAGACATGTGCGGCAAGGCTGTCGTCGGGAATTTTTCCGTTCTTTTTCTGATAAGACCTGAGTAAACCGTTCACATTGGTGTAAAGCATCGTGAAGGCGCCCATTGCTTTTTGTGTGGCCATATTGGTCACGTCCGCGGCAATCTCTTTGTAGAGTTCCTCCCGGTCTACTTTATCATTTAAGTTTCCGGGTTTTTGGCGCGGCGTCCTCGTTACGGTATTTTTCATCAAACCGCCAATGCCTGGAATCAGGTGCAACCTAATAATGGGCAATTGTCTGTAACTGGAAAACCAAAGCCCTGTGGGGTGGGCATTCACATCGGCGACGCTGGCAGAAAACTCCCAGTCGTCTTCCAAATCCAAAACCTTCAACTTAGGCGCACCATTCACACTGATGTGCTCCAGCGCGAACTTTTTGCTGACGATGCCATGCAACGAGTAATGCAGTACGGGCACCTCGTCGGCCAGCACATAAGCCAGTGGAAGCGTTCTTGCACTGGCAACATCATTGGCGCGTTTGTACAATTGAATATAATAATCCAGTATATCGCCTATCTCTAGTCCGGGGATAGCGAGTTTTGCTTCGCGGTTCTTTTTTTCATCCACTGTGAATACTGTTTCATCAGCATCCACTTCTTTCATGGAACCATCCGGTTTGATGATGCGCACGCCCACAAAAGAGATCACATCACTTTTTTCGTAGCTTGATTTCTTCCCTTCGTAAGCGGTATAGTTGATGGAGGAATAATTCTCCAATGCAGCCTTGTCCTGTATTTTAACCCGTTCCCTGAAGGTGCGGACAATCGTCTTCTCTTTTGAAACGGCCATGGAAATGCCATAGTAATGTACTTTGTTCCTTGCGCTGGCTTCCACTTCATTGTGGCGCGCGATCACCACATAAGAAAACTTCTTAGCGCTATC
>CAMLPA010000158.1 GCA_946481605.1 uncultured Flavihumibacter sp.
GCATCAAAACCGATCTCGATTCCACCCTGAATATTGGCGCGGATGTAACGCATCGCATAAGCGGTACCGCAAGCGCCCAGAACGGTTGCGGCATCCATCAGCTTTTCGTCGATCACCACCACGGAGCCAAGGTTACTGAACAGGTTGTTCACGTGTGCGATCTGCTCGGTGGAAGCCGCGGTATAACTGATACAGGTCATGCTTTCCTGGATGGCGATGGCCGTATTGGGCATGGCCCTGAAAATAGGGATTTCATTTCCTGCAATCGCGGCCAGGTCTTTTATATATACGCCGGATATCACGGAGATGAGCAGGTGCTTTTGGGGATCGAGCGCCCCCTTAAAGCCCGAGAGTATTTCCTGGTAATTATAAGGTTTTACCGCAAGTACAATAATATCGGCCTCAGTAACGGCAGACACGTTATCTGAACTGGTTTTTACCCCTTTTTCCTGCAGTGATTTTAACGTGGAAACATTCCGTTTTGTAACGGTAATATCGGAAGGAAGGGAAAATCCGCTTTTGATCAATCCTTCTGCTATCGCGGAACCGAGGTTACCGCCGCCGATCACGGCAATTTTTTTGTAGGCCATAATTTTAATGTTGAAGGTTGGATTGGTGTTTTTCAAAGCGAATAGTCAACATTCCATTTTCCCATGCACGCATCTTCCGCCGTTCTGCCCAACTTTATCATTCAAAGGTTGAATGATGCTGGATACCGGATTGTACTTCACGCTCAACCCGGCATCCAACATTCAACATTCAAAATTTATATCGCACCCAGCGCATCTTCTGCCACTCCGCCGCCAATCACATTTTCCAGCGCTGTATCGTACAGGTTTTTCCAGTAGCCGATGTTGTTCCATCCTTCTCCGTTTACGCGCACGTCACCTTCGGTAACGGTACCCAGTTGGGAGAATGCACAACCGGCTGCGGTCAGTTCTTTTTCAAAAGCCGCGCGGTTACTTTCTTTCACAGATACTACCACCCTGCTTTGCGCCTCACCGAAGAGTGCTGCGTCTTTGCGCAGGTCCGCGGGCAGTTGTACTGCAAAGCCGAGGTTGCGGTTAAACCCGCTTTCAGTGAGGGTTACGAACAAGCCTCCTTCACTGATATCGTGTGCGGAATCGATCAGTTTTGCCTTGATGAGCTGACTGATGGCCTGCTGTACGTTGAATTCGTTTTCGAGATCGAATGCCGGGGCGGGAGAAAATTCCACGCCGCAAACTTTATGCAGGTATTCAGAAGAATTGATGTCGTTAGAATGGTGCCCCACCATATAAATATGATCGCCCGCCGCTTTGAAATCGAGGGTCATCTTTTCATCCATGCTTTCCAGTAGTCCAACCATACCGATGGTAGGGGTCGGATAAACTGGTCCGTCAGGGGATTGGTTGTAGAAACTCACGTTTCCGCCGGTGATCGGCGTTTCAAACTTTTCGCAGGCCGCGCCCATACCTTTGATTGCGTACACGAATTGGTAGTACACTTCCGGATCATAAGGGTTACCGAAGTTAAGGCAGTTGGTTACACCGAGTGGCAATCCGCCACTGCAAACGATGTTGCGGGCCGCTTCTGAAACGGCGATCATACCACCCACATAAGGATCGGAGAAAACGTAGCGGCTGTTACAATCCACGGTAACGGCCAGCGCTTTATTGGTTTCTTTCACCAGCACCACCTGCGCATCGGAAGGCGCGTTGGTAGAGGTGTTTCCTGTTCCCACCATGCTGTCGTACTGGTGGTAGATCCATCTTTTGCTGGCGATGTTCGGGATCGTGATGATCTTTTCCGCCGTAGCCTTCAGGTTGGAAGGTACTGCGATGGTATCAGGATTGAACGCTTTTACTTTTTCGAGGTAAGCGGGTTCTTTGTATTCGCGGTCATAAACTGGTGCGCCGCCGCCCAGTACCATACTTTCAGCGGGCAGTTCAGCTTCCAGTTCACCATTCATATAGAAGCGGAGGATGCCGTCGCCGGTTACTTCACCGATTTCGGAGCAGGGCAGGTCCCATTTTTCGAAGATGGCAGTGATCTCTTTTTCACGTCCTTTTTCTACCACCATCAACATTCTTTCCTGGCTTTCGGAGAGCAGGAGTTCCCATGCTTTCATATTCGCCTGGCGTGTAGGTACTTTTTCCAGGTTGATTATCATGCCCACACCGCCTTTGGCGCTCATTTCAGAAGTGGAGCAGATGATACCGGCAGCGCCCATATCCTGCATGCCAACCAGTCCGCCATTCTGGATCACTTCCAGACAGGCTTCGAGGAGTTTCTTTTCCTGGAAGGGGTCACCCACCTGAACAGCGGGGAGGTCTTCAATACTGTTTTCAGTAATATCTGCGGAGGCGAATGCCGCGCCCCCCATACCATCTTTACCGGTAGCTGAACCTACGATGAACACAGGGTTTCCCACTCCTTCAGCGGTAGCGGAAACCGTTTGACCGGCTTTCACAACGCCCACACTCATCGCGTTCACGAGCGGGTTGGTATGGTAGCATTCTTCAAAATATATTTCACCGCCCACAGTAGGTACGCCAAAGCAGTTGCCATAGTGGCCAATGCCGTGAACCACGCCTGCCAGCAGGTGGCGTGTTTTATCTTCTTCAATATTGCCGAAACGAAGGCTGTTCAAAGCCGCGATGGGCCTGGCCCCCATGGTAAAAATATCACGGTGGATACCACCCACGCCGGTTGCTGCCCCCTGGAAAGGTTCAATAGCGGAAGGGTGGTTGTGCGATTCTATCTTGAAAACCACGCCCCAGCCATCGCCAATGTCCATTAATCCGGCATTCTCTTCTCCAGCTTCCACCAGCAGGCGCTTGCCTTTGCGGGGAAGGGTCTTCAGCCATTTGATAGAATTCTTATAACTGCAATGCTCGCTCCACATCACGGAGTAAGCGCTGAGTTCCGCAAAATTGGGGGTACGCCCGAGTATTTGCTTGATCATTTCAAACTCTTCCGGACGAATGCCGAGTTTTTCGGCTACACTGAGGGTAATTTCCATATTAATATGCGCAGGATGTTAAAAGAAAGCGCAAAAGTACAAATAATACAGATGGGAAATACGCCGTATCTTTCTTGCTTTGTATCTTTTATCCAGGCTCAGCTATGCACATCGCGTTCGTTCATCCGCACAAGGCTTTCTTACCGGAAATTCCCGCATATTCCGCTTACTTCAGCCAAAAAGGATGGAAGACTTCCACCTGGCAGCCTACGGACAAACTTCCCGATGATGTTACCGTAGAATGGCGCATGATGGGTACACATTACGGCCAAAAACACCCCAAACGGATACTTATTCATGAGTACGCCTCTCCCTCCACGCCTCCATTCGCAGCCCTAAAGAATACGTTGAAAGGATATTTAAATACAAACCCTGAACTGCGGATTTTCCAGAATGAATACGTTCAGCGTTCCTTCACCTTCAAAAAACAAACGCCTTTCGTCTTCAGGGACATGGGCATCCCCGAAAGCTGGCTCACCGAAAGCCAGGCACTTCCTCCGCAACATGACTTTATATATGTAGGCAGTGTAGAGAAAAACCGATCGATCCCCCTCCTGCTCGACCGGTTTACCACTACATTAAAAGCGCATACTTTATTGATCGTAAGCCGGAATTATGAAGCACTCCGCGAAAAATACAGGCACGCGACCAACATCCGGTTTACAGGCCCCCTTTCCCCGGAAACAGTGCAGGAACTTATATTACAGGCTTCCTTCGCCATCAACTTCATTCCTCCTGTGGCCCCTTTTAACCAGCTTACGTCTACAAAATTCCTGGAATATGCCGCCTGTAACAGCCGGATCATCACCACAAATTATCCCTGGCTAGAAAATTTCCAGCAACAATACGGGGGAAATTATTTTCACCTCACCCCCGATCTGGGGAACCTGACCTGGGAAGAAGTAAACACTTTTAAATATGCCTGCCCGGCAGATATGCGGCCATTTACCTGGGAACAAAGGATTAAACAATCGGGGATCGAAACATTTTTAGAACAATTTTAGATTACGAATTTTTATATACAAGCATTCATTCAAAGTTTTGGTGAATTTTTTCGAACAACTACACTATAATCACCACAATACAATAGAATTTATTAAAAATTCAGGCCAACGAATGTTATTTTATTGGTTTTATCTGTCAAATGCATTTGATTTGCATATCAAAATTTGTATCAATGTCATTACGATTCCAAGCACTAAACTACCTGTCTGTTGACAACAACGAGACTTCGGTTCCCCCTTCCCTGAAGGTGACTTCCATTTTCGGTGAAAATGTTTTCACCCTGGAAAAAGCACGCTCCTTCCTGAGCGATGAAGGCTATAAAAGCCTCGTGGCCTCTATTAAAGGCGGTAAGAAAATCGACCGCAACATGGCCAATCAAATTGCTGCCGGCTTGCGTCAATGGGCCGAATCCAAAGGCGTAACTCACTATACACACTGGTTTCAGCCCCTTACAGGCACTACTGCTGAAAAGCACGATTCTTTCTTCACACTGAAAGGTGATGGTACCGCCATCGAAGAATTCGACGGCGCGGCGCTGATCCAGCAGGAACCTGATGCCTCTTCTTTCCCCAACGGTGGTCTCCGCGCTACTTTCGAAGCACGCGGTTACACAGCATGGGATCCTTCTTCTCCCGCATTCATCATGGACATCGGTACCGGTAAAACACTGTGTATCCCTACCGTGTTCATCTCCTATACCGGCGAATCACTGGACTACAAAGCGCCCCTTATGAAAGCGCTGGAAGCCCTGAACAAATCCGCGGTTGAAGTTTGTAACTATTTCGATAAGAATGTAACCAAAGTTACCCCTACCCTCGGTTGGGAACAGGAGTACTTCGTGATCGATGAAGCATTGTTCAATGCCCGTCCTGACCTGGTACTCAGCGGACGTACCGTTTTCGGACACTCTCCCGCGAAAGGTCAGCAACTGGAAGACCACTACTTCGGTTCTATTCCTGAAAGAACTTACGCTTTCATGCGCGATTTCGAACAGGAGTCCTATAAACTGGGCATTCCCCTGCGTACACGTCACAACGAGGTGGCTCCCGCGCAGTTCGAGTGCGCCCCCATCTTTGAAGAAGTGAACCTGGCCGTTGACCACAACACCCTCCTGATGGATGTACTGGACCGCGTTGCCCGCCGCCACCGCCTCCGCGTGCTGCTGCACGAGAAGCCTTTCGCAGGCATCAACGGTAGCGGTAAACACAACAACTGGTCTATGGCTACCGATACCGGCGTTAACCTGCTGGCTCCCGGTAAAACACCGAAGACCAACCTGATGTTCCTCACCTTCTTCGTGAACACCATCAAAGCTGTACACGATTACGCCGACCTGATGCGTGCCTCTATCGCTTCCGCTTCCAACGATTTCCGTCTGGGTGCCAACGAAGCGCCGCCCGCCATCATCTCCGTATTCACCGGCCAATACCTGAGCAAAGTACTCGCCGATATCAAAGAAAGAGTAGGTGACAAATTCGATGAGCAGGACGAAGCCATCCTGAAACTCGACCTGCACCGCAGCATTCCTGAAGTAATGCTCGACAACACCGATCGTAACCGTACTTCTCCTTTCGCATTTACCGGCAACAAATTCGAGTTCCGCGCCGTAGGTTCTTCCGCCAACTGCGCCAACGCGATGACTGTGCTGAACACCATCATGGCTGAAACACTGAAAACCTTCAAAAAGGATGTGGACGCCCTGATCGAAAAAGGCGAGAAAAAAGAGATCGCCATTATGCACGTGATCCGCGAGTACATCGTTGCTTCTGAAAAAGTATTGTTCGAAGGCGATGGCTACAGCGACGACTGGGAAAAAGAAGCCGAAAAACGCGGCCTGGAAAACATCAAAACCACGCCAAAAGCACTGGATGCGATGGTTTCCCCCAAAGCAAAAAAACTGTTCGAAAGCAATGGTGTTTACACGCATCCTGAACTGGAGGCCCGCCACGAAATTGAACTGGAAAAATACATCAAGAAAGTACAGATCGAAGCGCGCATCATGGGCGAAATGGCTACCAGCCTGATCCTCCCCGCCGCTATCAAATACCAGAATACCCTCCTTCAGAACGTAAAAGGCCTGAAAGAAGTTGGTCTGGATGCCGGAACTTATGGTCCGCAGAAATACATTCTTGAAAAAATATCCTCTCATATCGCCATCATCAGCGATAAAGTGGTGGAAATGATCGAAGCCCGCAAAAAGGCAAACGCGCTTGCGGATACCCGTGAGAAAGCGATCGCTTATTGCGATGAAGTAAAAGGCAAATACTTCGACGTGATCCGCTACCATGTTGACAAACTGGAACTGATGGTAGACGACAAGGAATGGACACTTCCGAAATACCGCGAACTGTTGTTCCTGAGATAAAAATGGTACTGACTTGAACAAATGAAGCCTTCCCGTTTCGATGGGAGGGCTTTTTTATTTTGGATGATGGAAGTCACCGTTAAAACACCTATTCTCTCCTACTAACAATATCACTAACTTGCCGCTTCATGGCAACGGATACTTCGAATGTACAGTTTCAATTGGCGGCCAGGTTTGTGCACCAGACTTCCAGGCATATTTTCCTTACGGGAAAAGCAGGTACCGGGAAAACGACTTTCCTGCGGTACCTGAAGGATACCGCCTACAAAAAAATGTCCATCGTAGCCCCCACAGGCGTGGCCGCGATGAATGCCGGCGGCATGACCATTCATTCTTTTTTCAACCTGCCATTCGGCACCTATATCCATAATAAAGCCCATGGCTGGGGAGAAGAAAGCGGTAACGTGTACAACAAACACCAGTTGTTTCACAAAGCGAAGTTGAGCGGCGCTAAAAGAAGCATCATCCGCGAAACGGAGTTACTGGTGATCGATGAAGTATCCATGGTACGTGCCGATGTGTTGGACGCGATGGATGCCATCCTCCGCAACATCCGCAAAAGGCAGGAGCCCTTCGGTGGCGTACAAATGCTGTTCATCGGTGACCTTTTTCAGTTGCCGCCCGTAGTAAAAGAAGAAGACTGGAACCACTTACGGGAAGTATACGCCAGCCCTTTCTTTTTCGACGCGCTGGTGCTGCGCGAAGCCGATCCCGTTTCCATTGAACTGGATAAAATTTACCGTCAACAGGACCGCCGCTTCGTAGACCTCCTGAACAACGTGCGCAACAACTGCTGCACCACCAGCGACTACGACCTGCTCCGCAACCATTACCAACCGGCATTCACACCAGTGGCAGGCGATGATTTTATTACACTCACCTCCCACAACTTCAAAGCCGACGCCATCAACAAACAGGAACTGGAAAAACTGCCCGGCAAACCCGTTTTACTGGAAGCACTGGTAACCGGCGATTTCCCCGAACACACCTACCCCGCCGACCGGACACTGGCCCTGAAACAAGG
>CAMLPA010000159.1 GCA_946481605.1 uncultured Flavihumibacter sp.
CTGAATTTTTCGATCGGCGTTTATGCCGGTGGCGACAAACCCAATTATCCGTTGATTGATTCCATCGCTTTTAATACCTGGGACAAGAAAACGGGCGCCAGGTACAGTGCAGGATATACTTCGCTGCTCTATAACACAACTTCACTCATTCTTGCACAACGCGAGGAATTTCCTTTGTTCTTCGATGCGCCCCTCGCTTTTTCCCTTCGTTTTCTTGAAATGAATGAACGCGAGCAGGCCGCTGATTTTGAGCCGATGGAAAAAGGGGTGAATGCGGCTGCGGTAAAGAAAGTTCAAAACATTCAGTGGAACAACTACAAGTATTCAGTTATCCTGGTGCCAGGCGCTGGTCCTGAAGATCCAACCGTGCCACTGAGCGCGGAGGGAATGCTGCGTTGCCGGCTGGCGGCCAGGTTGTATGCCAAAGGGTACGCGCCATTCATTATGCCTTCCGGCGGAAGGGTTCATCCCTATAAAACAAAGTATTGCGAAGCAACGGAAATGAAAAAATACCTGGTTGAAAAACTGGGAATACCTGCAGATGCTGTCATTATTGAACCGCATGCAAGACATACCACCACCAATATGCGCAATGCTGCAAGGTTGATGTACAGGTATGGTTTTCCTTTTGATAAGGCCGGGCTTACCTGCACCACACGCGGACAAAGCAGCATGATTGAAAAAACGCTGCCCGAAAGGTGTATCCGGGAATTGAAAGCAGTTCCGTACAAAACCGGAAAACGACTCAGTGAAACCGAACTGGAATTTTACCCGTTGGAAGTTGCACTGCACATCAATCCTTCCGAACCCATTGATCCCTGAGATTCTACAATAGCTACAAATGAAAATACTATCGTTTTTATTGTTAAGTGGTTGCTTCTTTTGGATGCGCCATACAGAACCGAAAGGTGTTATCCTCCATAGTTTTACCGTTGATTCACTGGGCGCCTGTCAGGGAATTTCTATCCAGGGGAACCGTGTTTTTCTTTATGGCGACCGGGAGATCGGCTTGATCCGTGAATACCAGGTAAAAGGTGATAGTCTGGAAATGGTGGGAAAAGAACTGAAACTCACCCTGAATGATACCGATGTTATCAATCACCCGACCGGGATGGCCATACACAAAAATATGCCGGTATTCATCGGCAACAGTATCCGTTTGAACAAGGAGGGGACAAGCTGGCGCGCAGTGATCTATCATGTTAACTGGGAAGGACTGCAAAGAATGGGTTCGCTTGATGGCAACCTGCTGAATACCATAGAGGATGATGCCTGTATTCAGGGTACACGACCTGAATATGTTCCGTATAAAAACAAGTGGTACGTAGCCACAGCCGATTATGGGAACAAAGCGAACGAAGTAAGACTTTACCATCCCGAAGCCTTGAAAAAAGCACGTTCTACTAAAGACAAGGATGTGCTGTACAAGAAATTTACCTGCCCGGCCTGGGTGCAAAACCTGCATTGGATACCGGGTAAAAATAAGCTTGTGCTCATTCAGAATCAAATAGAAGGGAAAAGATGGAGGCTGAGTTTTGTAGACCTGGAAGCTTCCATCGAAAAAGGCACAGCACATATCACGGGTGTGGTAGAAACTGATCGCGCCGATGAACTGGAAGGGTTCGCTTTTACAGATGGGGAACATGGATTCGCGGTCACTTCTTCCAGAAGGAACAATGTAAGTAAAATGAAGATCACTGGTTATTGATATCAAAAAATACAATAAAACATGCAAGAAATGCTACCTGTAAAAATGCTGAAGCGCGCTTCCCTGGGCCTCGGGGCGCTGCTTACCGGTACGGTACTGCTGTTCCAGCCAACGATGGCAATGGCTGGCGTGGCGTACATGTATGGTCCTGTTCAGGCGTTGGTAAAAGTCTCCGGAAAAGTGACCGATGAAAAAGGTAATCCGCTTCCTGGTGTGAGCATCGCCGTTAAAAACGGATCAAATGGTGTGATGACGGACAACGAAGGAAGATTCTCTATCAATGTGGAGGATGGCGCTGTTCTAACGGTGAGTTCAACTGGATTCGCTACAAGAGAAGTGAAGGTTTCCGGTAGCGATGCGCTGAATATCGTACTTAAGGAAGATATTCAGGCATTGGATGAAGTGGTTTCTATTGGTTACCAGAAACTGCGTAAGTCTGATCTTACCGGTGCGGTATCCAGTGTAAAAGCCAATGAACTGAACCTTTCTACGCCAACGCTTAGTCAGGCGCTGGTGGGTAAAGTGGCGGGTGTGCAGGTGTCGCAGGTGAGCGGTGCACCCAACGCAGGCGCGAAGATCAGGGTGCGTGGCATCGGTTCCATCAACGCCAGTTCGGAGCCGTTGTATGTGATTGATGGTTATGCGGTGGGCGGCAACCAGAATTCCGGTCCGGGCAATGGTGGCACGGGAACAGGGGGCTTCAATCCTAATACTAATGGGAACGATATCTTCATCAATCCTGATGATATTGAGTCCATAGAAATTCTGAAAGATGCGGCATCCGCTGCCATTTATGGTTCAAGGGCCGCAGCGGGTGTGGTGCTGATTACTACAAAAAGAGGAAAACTGGGTAAAGGAAAGCTGGAATACCATTACCAGCTTGGCGTTCACCAACTAGCCAAAAAAGTAGAGATGATGAATGGCGCAGAATTCGCGCAGATGTTCATCGATGGCAGGAACGGAAACTATAAGAATACCCTCATCGCCAACGGTGTTACCTGGAACGATGCGTTTTATTCTGATGACAATGCCACACGTATCGCGAAAGGTGGCGGAAACTCCAGTACGATTCTGAAATCTATTTACGATTTCGCCAACCAGAAGATGATTCAGCCCGAGTTCAATACCGACTGGCAGGATGCTTTGTACAGAAGCGCATTGGTGCAGCGGCACAACCTTTCTTTTTCCGGTGGAAAAGATGGCGTAAGATATGCGTTGAGTGGCGGCTACCAGGATCAGCCGGGTATTATTACAGCTACTTTTCAGAAAAGAATCAACTTCAGAGCGAATGTTGACGCTGAGGTGAATAAAAAACTATCGGTAGGCGCAAGTATGGCCTTTACGAATACAGATGGCCGTGAGGTGCAGGAAGGGAGATTCAACCAGGGACCAATACTGGGCGCTTTGGTGATGATGCCCATATTCCCTGTATACAACACTGATGGCTCACTTCAACTGGGGCGCGCCTCAGAAAGAACCGACGGGTTCCAATATGCGTTCCAGACCATCGAAAATCCTGTAGCGCTGGCGCAAAAGGTGAACATCACGAGAAAAGGTATCCGCGGCACTTATAATGGCAATGCAGTTTATAAGATACTTCCGGGCCTGTCTGCCAAAGTAAACCTGGGCTTACAGACCTACAACGAGAAGTATGAATACTTTTATCCCACTACTTTAAGCAGTGGCGTGAATCCTCCGGGATCCGCAGCAGCGATCGCCGCAGCAAGGGCTTCGGCGCAAACCATCAATACCCTCGACAGGCTCGCGGAATTTACCGTGAACTACCAGAAGCAGTTTGGTAAACACAATATCAACGCGCTCGCCGGTTATTCCGCGCAGGAAACCACCAGCGATATCGTAAGTGTGGAAGCAAGGAACTTCAGCAACGACCTGGTTCCGGAGATTACGGCGCAAGGGGCGGCCGCAGGAAGCTTCCTGTTGCAGGACAATACCGGTAAGGCTGTTACCACGCTGGTTTCCTATTTCTCCCGGGTGATGTATAACTTCGACGACCGCTACTATGCTTCCGCCTCCATTCGTGCAGATGGTTCTTCCAGGTTTGGTCCACAGAACAGGTTCGGTACCTTTCCTTCTGTTTCCGGAGGATGGAATATTTCCAATGAATCTTTCTACAACAACTGGCTTGGAGCCGGCTCTACCCTGAAACTGCGTGCCAGTTGGGGATTGAGCGGCAACAACAATATCGGTAATTACCGTTACGAGCAACTCCTCGCGCAACCCGGTGGTACTGTGATCGGTGAGAATATCCTCACCGCGATCTGGGCTCAGGGCATCACGGACGATAAGCTGGGTTGGGAGTCTACTTCCCAATACAATATCGGTACTGATGTTACTTTGCTGAATGGCAGAATCGGCGCGATCTTCAACTATTATGTGGGACGTTCCTTCAACCTGCTCTATGGAAAAAGTGTCTCTGCAATCAGTGGCGCGAGAACTGTGTTGACCAACCTGAAAAACTCTGATATCCGCAACCACGGGTTCGACCTTCAGCTTGATGCGAAAGTGATCCGCAAAAAAGATTTCTCTTTCAACTTCAGCGGAAACATCACTGCCAACAGAAATGAGGTGAGAAGTCTGGATGGCGCCAGTGCCCTGTATAATGCAGGCGCTGAGCGTTCTTACACCACACACATTACACGAGAAGGCAATGCAATCGGCATGTTTTACGGTTTCCGCGTGGCGGGAATGGTGCGCGAAAGTGATATGGCCAACATCGCTGCAGACGACGCTGTTTACAAGGCCAACAACAATTCCTTCCCCAAAGGGTATGTGCTGAAAGGACCTGCTCGTTCCAATGCTTCCAGTACACCACTTGCACCCGGAGACCTGTATTTTGTGGATACAAACGGAGATGGTGTGGTAACGGATGCAGACAAAGATGTGATTGGTTCTCCTTATCCCGACTTCACCTACGGATTTAACCTGAGTTTCAATTATAAGCATTTCGACCTGAGTGCGTCTTTTAACGGATCACAGGGTAACGAGGTACTGGATGGACAGGATTATTATATCCGCAATATGGAAGGTTCAGGCAACCAGTATAAAGTGCTGGTGAACAGGTACAGGAGTGAAGCTGAACCCGGAAATGGCTATGATTACAGGGCTTCGCGTGGTGGGACACAGAGCAACAGCACCAGGTTGTCTGATTATTATTTGCAGGATGGAACATTTTTCAGGTGCACGAATATTACACTCGGGTTCAATGTGCCGATGAGCCAGGGACTGAAGAAAGCCGGACTGAGCAGTGTGCGTATTTACGGCGGTATCGATAACGCGTTCACCATCACCAATTACCTGGGCTATAATCCTGAAGTGGATTACAACAATGGCAGCAACCTTACGCCCGGTGTTGATTACGGAAAATATCCATTGGTGCGGGCTTTCAATTGTGGTGTTCGTATGGCTTTTTAATCCTTATTAAATTTCAGCAAATGAAAAATAAATTCGTTCCGGTCATGGCAGTGGTGCTCCTCGCGGGAGTCACTTCATGTAAGAAATCGTTCATGGAACAAAGTTCCCCCAACTCCGTAAACATTGAGCAGGGGATGAATACAGAGGCTGATATCGCTCTTGCGGTGAACGGCGCTTACGAAGCGCTCAGAAGTTCAAATTGTATTGGCGAAGAAGCCATCCTCTGGACAGATGATCGTTCAGATGACTATAATAGTACCGATAACCAATCAAACAGCGGCGATCCTTTTCAGTTCACAGCTTTCGCGCTGGCGCCCATCAATCCATACCTATACAACCATTGGGTGGCGCTGTACAATCCAATTGTAAGAGCGAATGTGGTGCTGTCTCAGATAGATAAAATTCAATTTTCGAATGAAGCGACGAAAACACAATACATCGCTGAAATGAAGTTCATACGCGCCGTGATGTATTTCATGCTGGTCCGTGAATTCGGAGATGTGCCCGTCGTAACTGAAAGGCTTACCAATCCTGAGCAGGTGGAAGCGCTTACCTATCGACGTAAGCGGGAAGAAGTATATGCGCAGATATTCTCCGACCTGAAAGATGTTGCTGAAAGTAACCTGCCAATTGTGCAGCCCGCTGCAGGAAAGGGACGCGCTTCACTTCAGGCCGCCAACGCCATGCTGGGAAAGGCTTATCTGACTGCGGCCGCATCAGGTGTTGATGCAGCGAACGCAACCGCTAACCTCAACAATGCGAAAAACTACCTGCTGGCCTGTTACAACCAGAAAAACTTCTCTAAATTATCCGATATCCCTTTTGCCGATGTTTTTGATGTTGCAAAAGAAGCCACAAACCCTGAAATCATCTGGCAGATATCTTATAAGCAGGGTGATCCTACCTATTCTTCCGCGATCGCACGCAACAACCAGGCTACAGGTGAAAACACCAATTCGCAGGCGGTTTCTACCGGTAGCGGCCGTGCGCCAACACTTGACCTGGTAAAGGAATTCGAAACGAATGATCAAAGAAGGAGTTTTACGTTTAAATACGCTGCACATCCTTCTGTTCAGAACAATTACATTACGAAGTTCAGAGATTTAAGTTCAACTGCCGGAACACTTGGAAGAGGCGGAAATGACTGGATTTTGATGCGCTATGCGGATGTGATTCTTTGTCTGGCTGAAGTTTCCATGCTCCTCAACGATGAAGCGAACGCGATCATGTACCTCGATATGGTGCGCACACGTGCCGGGCTTCCAGGCTATACCGCCATGCAGAATGACGCCACTTACAAAACCAAATTTCCGACATTGAAACTGGCCATTCTTCATGAACGCAGGGTGGAACTCGCTTTCGAGCACCACCGCTGGCACGACCTTGTCCGGTTCTTTACGCCCGAACAACTGGTGGCTTATTTTAAACACAAGAGCCAGGCTGATTATAATAATTCTCCACTCACCAATATCGGAACGAAGGATTATTATTTCCCTATACCGTTAGATGAAAATAAACTTGATCCGGAGAAGATGTATCAGAATCCGGGTTACGAGTAATCCACACAGGCAGGTCCCTATAAAATAACCCCGGTTTATTCCGGGGTTATTTATTTGTATTTACCGTGTTTAAAACAAGTTATTTCAGTGATTCCCACCAGGCATTTTCCCGGATACTATCACCTGGAAACAGCGGTTCTCCAATTAAGGGTGTAACAACGGGTAAACCAAGTTGCCTGCTTTTTGTGGTAACCCGCACAATCGGATCATCCCAGGCATGATTGCCGAGTTGAAACTTGCTCCAGTGCACAGGGAACAGTACTTTGGCTTTCAGTTCAAGCGCGGCCTGCACCACTTCTTCCGGCATCATGTGGATGTATTTCCAGCTTTTATCGTATTGACCACATTCCAAAATGGCGATATCGAATGGACCGAATTGTTTTCCGATCGCTTGAAAATGTGAATCGAACCCGCTATCGCCGCCCATATAAATGCGTTGTGTAGGTGTTTTCAACGCGAAGGATACCCATAAAGTTCCGTTCCGTTTAAAACCCCGTCCGGAAAAATGTCTTGCGGGCAATAAGGTTACTTCGAAACCAGAATCCAGTGCAACCGTAGTATTCCAGTCTTCCTCAATAATCATTTTCGGATTGTAGCCCCAGTATTCCAGGTGAGAACCCGTTCCTAATCCTGTGATCACCTTTTTAACTTTGGTTTTGAGGGCCAGCATAGTTTTGTAGTC
>CAMLPA010000160.1 GCA_946481605.1 uncultured Flavihumibacter sp.
TGCCCCAGTTGGTAATCGTTCATGTCGTGCGCGGGCGTTACTTTCAATGCGCCGGTTCCAAATTCCTTGTCTACATATTCATCGAAAATGATGGGTATTTTCCTGCCGATCAGCGGTACGATGGCGAACTTTCCTTTGAGGTGCGCGTAGCGCTCATCTTCAGGGTGAACACAGATGGCGGTATCGCCGAGAATAGTCTCGGGGCGAACCGTGGCAATTACTACAGCATCATCGGTACCCTCTATAGCATAACGCAGGTGGTAGAATTTGCTCTGCGTTTCTTTAAAGATCACTTCTTCATCACTAAGGGCTGTTTTGGCTTTCGGATCCCAGTTGATCATTCTTTTGCCGCGGTAGATCAGTCCTTTTTCGTAGAGGTCCACAAAAACATTGATCACGCTTTTGTAGTAATCTTCATCCATGGTGAAGTTCACGCGGTTCCAATCCAGGCTGCACCCCATTTTCCGGAGCTGCTGGAGGATAATGCCGCCGTATTCTTCTTTCCAAGCCCAGGCATGTTCAAGGAACTGGGCCCTGCTCATGCTGCTTTTCGCGATGCCTTTTTCGCGCAGCATGCCCACTACTTTGGCTTCGGTGGCAATGGAGGCATGGTCGGTGCCAGGAACCCAGCATACATTTTTTCCCATCATCCGGGCCCTTCTTGCGAGGATGTCCTGGATGGAATTGTTCAGCAGGTGCCCCATGTGCAATACCCCGGTCACATTGGGCGGAGGAATTACAATCGTATAGGCTTCCCGTTCATCGGGGGTGCTGTTAAAATATTGCTGATCCATCCAATGTTGGTACCACCTGGCTTCCACATCGGAGGGCGTAAAATTCTTGGTCAGTTCCGTTGCCATAAATGCTGCTGTTCAGTTTATTATATCAGGGCAGCAAAGGTACAAAATAAGCGGAAGGCTCCGCTATGGAAAAAGACGGTGTTTGTAACGGTATTTTCACCTATGGATAAAAAAATGTCCGGCGCAAACCATTGCCCCGGACATACTAAGAACCGTCCGTAAATATGTATTACGAGGAATGCTTAAAAACTAAGCGTTCCAGGCGAAATAAGTAACGATCGCAATGATTGCGAAAAAAATCACTGCAAAAAGAACAGCTTTCCCAGCCTCGTTGGAATGCGTAATTGAATCAGACTTTTTCATGGTCCAAACATTTTAAAGATTAACAAAAGCTACTTTAAAAAGGGTTGAGCGATTAGGCTTTTCGGGGGGTAGTGGATAAAATTGGTCCCTGGCTCGTGAAGAAGTTTATCTGCAATCGTTGTGGTCCTATGCTTGTATAATTACGAAAGTAATAGCTTTTCCCGGAAATACCAAGTTTTTGGACCTGAAAACTGCCGTTAAAAATGTAATTTGCCGGTAAACAAACTCGGTCTTGGAATACGCTATTGTGGATATTGAAACTACCGGCGGGCATGCTTCAGCGAACGGCATTACCGAGATTGCGATCATCCTGCACGATGGGGTTCAGGTAACCGGAAAGTTCGAAACACTGGTAAACCCACATCAACTGATTCCTCGATATGTAGAATCCCTCACCGGCATTACCAATGCGATGGTGGCCATGGCTCCTTCCTTTAGTGAAATTGCTGACAAAGTTTATAACTTGTTGAACAACAGAGTTTTCATTGCGCACAATGTGAATTTTGATTATTCTTTCATTAAATATCACCTCGACCGGCATGGCGTTGTATGGCAGGCTCCTAAGTTGTGTACAGTTCGGCTGAGCCGTAAAGTTTTTCCCGGACACCCCTCTTATAGCCTGGGAAAAATTTGCAGGACGCTTGATATTTCCGTAGACAACCGGCACCGGGCAATGGGGGATGCGCTCGCCACTACTAAATTGTGGGAGAAGTTACTTGCAGAGGGCGGAGAACCAGTGATCCGGGAGTTCCTGAAACGAGGTTCCGGCGAGCAATCTGTTCCGCTTTACCTCGATACGAATGAAGTGTATTCCCTGCCCCGCATCCCGGGTGTTTACTACTTCCTGGATAATAAAGGTGATGTGGTGTATGTAGGCAAAGCCCTTGATCTCCGGCAACGGGTGCTTAGTCATTTTTCAAATAACAAGTCCGGCCGGCAGAAACAGGAATTTCTCCGCAATGTCCACAAAGTCAAATATGTACCTGTTCCCAATGAACTGATGGCTTTCCTGTTGGAAGAAGCCGAGATCAAAAGGCTCTGGCCCCGCTACAACCGCAGCCAGAAGCGTCCCGCACAGAAATATGGTCTTTTCTCTTACGAGGACGGGCGGGGTTATCTCCGGCTCGCGGTAGAGAAAATGAGTCGTGGCAGCAAACCGCTTTACAGCTTCGGGCTGATCACAGAAGGCCGTAACCTGCTGCACCAGATGGTTCGGACGCATTTATTGTGCCCCAGGCTTACGCATATTGCATCCACGGCAACACTTTGTTCGGGAAATGCTGATTGCGCATGTACGCTCAGTACTGAAATGTACAATGCCAGGGTGCTGGAAGCGATCGCCGCACTAAGAAAAGCTTTGCCCAGCTATGCGTTGCTGGAGCCTGTTCCAGGTGGTTATCCCTTCGTAAAAAAGTGGAGTCCGCCCATTGTGCGGAGGAAAAGCGAAGGACTTTTTGATGAAGAGGCTCCAGCCTGGTTCTCCCTGAAGCCCGCCCGGAAAATACCCGAAAAGGCAATGGTGAGCAGTTGCATCCTGATCGAAGACGGCGCGTTTTATGGAATGGGCTATGTGCCTTCCTCCATAACGGTGAAGCCGGAAACCCTCAAGCAGTACCTTGTTCCATACCCTGATAACGATTACCTCCGTGGATTGGTGAACCGCCATGCTGCTTTGTATCCTGAAAAAGTAATTGAAGTTAAACTTTAGGTTCAGATAACCGCAGCCATATTCGGTAGTATATGAATATGCGTTAATTCAATTCAGTACGCTGTTGGCTATTCGTTTTAAATTCTGACCTCTTGTTTTAAATATTAACTTCAACAGAACCCGTTTATCTATTTTCAGATTTAAAATCTCCTTCACATCCATTTTCTAAACAATTGCACTCTTTCGTATTCTATCCCATACTTTCTGTTTATTTAATTAATATTTTAATCCCATTACGCATCCTTCATTTTTAATTTTATTCCGGCTTTCAATCAAATTTACAGGTACTTCAGATACTAAAACCCGCTGCGTTTTTTTCTACCTTAATTTCCCGTTTTTTTACCAGCGACATCTCGGTGTTTTCACCAAAAGAAATGTTATTCCTGCAATGACTTCATCACCAATCATCCAATGTCGATGGTCGTTTGTGGCGGAATAATCACTTAACTTTAGCGCAAACAAATTCCTTGAACTATTATTCTGCTCATACCAGGTTGCCTTTTATCGGAGATGCAGGGCAACGCAAGCTTTCAGCGGGCCGTGTACTGGTAGTGGGCGCGGGCGGTTTAGGCTGTCCCTGCCTTCAATTGCTCACCAGTGCAGGCATTGGTACGATTGGGATTGCGGATTTTGATGTGGTGGAATTGTCTAACCTGCAAAGGCAATTGCTTTATTCTGAAAAAGACCTGGGACGAAAAAAAGCATGGGTGGCGAAGGAGCATCTCTTACAAAGAAATGCTGGGGTTCAAATAAATGTTCACGATGTGTTTGTAGAAAAGCACAATGTGCAACAACTGTTGTCAGGATATGATATTGTGGTGGATGCCACGGATAACTTCCTGGTGCGCTACCTGTTAAATGATGCCTGCGTTGTGCTGGACAAACCATGGGTATATGGCGCCATTCACCGGGAAGAAGGGCAGTGCGCCGTATTCAACCTGAAGGGGAGCGCTACTTTGCGTGATCTTTTCCCTGAACCTGCTTCTAATGCGATTCCTTCCTGCGCGGTGATTGGCGCGTATAATATTACCACTGCGCTCGTGGGCGGGCTGATGGCGAATGAAGTGTTGAAAGTCTTGCTGGAACTTGATGGTACGCTCGTGAACCAGCTTTTACTGTTAGATGCGCTGGGGTTGAAGTTCAGAACTATGGCATTTGCAGCCGATCCTGAGAACAGAGTTTTGGCCTTGCAAAGATTTAATACGCAAGTGCCGGTACTGGAAATTGGGTGGTCGGAATTGCAGCAAATGATGGCAGCAAAAGCAGTGCGTTTGATTGATGTGCGCACGGAAACCGAGCGGGATGTTTGCTCCATCGGAGGCGAACACATTCAGCTTGAAACATGCCTGGCCGGTAACCACGACCTTCTTCCTGACCAGGTAATCGTTTTTTATTGTGCCTCAGGCGTAAGAAGTGCTGTGGCTGCGAAAGCATTCAGCGAAAAAAACTATCCTTCAGTATTTAGTTTAACTGGCGGTATCCGCAAGGTGCAAGCCGATTTGCCGTAAATTAGCGCTATCATGCGCGACATTACCCACAAAACAACTACGCTGCGTACCGCTTTGGCCACCGGTATCGTCTTCTGCTCTGAAAATACACTCGAAACCATCAGGGCCGGGCATCTTCCCAAAGGAAACCTGTTCGATGTGGCGCGTGCTGCTGGCTTCGTTGGCGCAAAAAGTACGCCCATGCTGCTTCCGCATTGTCATCCGGTAATGATTGATGGGATGGACATCTGGTTCGAGTTCCTGGAAAAAGAGAAACACGAAGCGTTTTTTGGAGCAGCGATCCATGGAAGAACGGGCATCGTGATCATGGGAGAAGCGTGTTCCATCGGTAGAACCGGCATTGAAATGGAAATGCTTACCGGCGTTTCCGTGGCCGCATTGGAAATATATGATATGCTGAAGCCTGTAGATACCGCTTTGGAGATAGGAGGAATCAAGCTCTTAGAGAAGAAAGGTGGCAAATCTGACAGAAAAAAATATTTCAATACCCCGCCCACATGCGCCGTGTTGGTTTGCTCCGATTCTACGGCAGAAGGAAAGCGGGAAGACAAAAGCGGTAAACTCATCATGGAAATGCTTACTGCTGTAAACGCGAACGTAAAACACTACAGTATTGTTCCTGATGAAAAACAAACCATCCAGGAAAAAATACGGGAATGGGTGAACGAAGATGTGCATTTTGTTTTTACGACAGGTGGAACAGGATTAGGGCCGCGCGACAATACCGTTTCCGCTGTAAAGGAAATACTGGAACGCGATGCGGATGGTATTACAGAAGCCATGCGTGCTTTCGGTCAGCAGCGTACGCCACTTGCCATGATGAGCAGGGGGGTGGCTGGCTCCATCGCGGAAACCCTGATTGTAACCCTTCCCGGAAGTACTGATGGCGCACGGGAAAGTCTGGAAGCCATACTGCCAGCGGTTTTTCATGCCAGGAAAATGATGAAGGGCGGCGGTCATTAATCCATCTCACAGAAAATAATTCCATGCACTCATTTCAGGAAGCCCAACAAATCATTGCTGCGGAAGCCGTATTTCCACGCACGGAACTTGTTCCGCTGGATAAGGCCATTGGTCGTATGCTCGCAGCAGATGTTTATGCCGACCGGGATTATCCGCCATTTAACCGGGCAGCCATGGACGGCTTTGCTTTGCGTTCCGGAGAGCTGGCAGATGGGATTCGTGTATTCACTATCGTTGATACCATTTATGCGGGAACGGTGCCGTCAGCACCGGCCGGCCCGGGCACTTGTTACAGGATCATGACAGGAGCGGCCGTTCCTGAAGAAATGGATGTGGTGATAAGAGTGGAAGATACTGTGGAAGAGGATGGGGTAATGACCACTACAAATATTTCCTTCAAACCCTTTCTGAACATAGCCCGGCAGGGTGAAGATGCACGGTTGGGTGACCGGGTGTTGAGGAGTCCTTTGAGGTGTTCCGCTTCGGTATTGAGTGTGTTGGCAACAGTCGGAAAGAGTACCGTTGAAGTATATGCGCTTCCTTCAATAGCATTGGTCACGACTGGTAACGAAGTGGTGGCGCCTGATCAGGTTCCGGCTCCGGTCCAGATCAGGAACAGCAATGCAGCTCTGCTGAAGGGATTGTTGAAAGAAAAAGGGTTGGCGCCAGAACTGGTTTTTCACCTGCCCGATGATCCTGTGGTAATGGAACCTGTGCTGCAGGAAAGTCTTTCCCGTGATATCGTGATTACCTGTGGCGGCGTATCTGCCGGAGATGCAGATTTTGTTCCCGGATTATGGAAGAAGCTGGGGGTGCGCGAATTGTTCCATAAAGTAGCCATAAAGCCGGGTAAGCCGATATGGTGCGGAAGAACAGCAGAAGGAACGATGGTATTTTCGCTGCCCGGAAACCCTTTTTCGTGTCTTGTTACGTTTAAATTGTTCGTGGAAGTCTATCTGGACCTCTGCCATGGTGGGGAATTAAAAGCTTTTCGTGAAGCCATGTTCAGCGGCGCAAGGCAAAAACGTTCAGCGCTGGATGAATTTTTCCCGGCGCGTTTTATTGATGGGGGCTTTGATGTGGAGCCGCTGCCTTACCGTGGCTCAGGTGATGTGTTGGCTGCTAAGGACGCTGATGTGTTGGCCTGGCAACCGGCAGCCCGGTATACCATAGCGCAGGAACGCATTAAAGTATTGCCTTTACGTTAGGCTGGAAGGTTGCAGGATGCCCAGTTTCTTGCCATCTATCTTAATCAGTCCTTCAGCTTCCATTTCATTCATCAAACGAAAAGTTGTTTCATAAGTGGCGCCGATATAAGAAGCGAAATCCTGCCGACTCAGCGTTACGGTAATAAAACCATCTTCATCTTTACCGAATTTTTCTTCCATCCGTAGCAGTGCCTGTCCGATCCTGCCTTTTACGGGCATGTGAGCGAGGTTACGCATTCTTTTTTCGGATTCTTTGAGTTCCGCGGCGAAAAAAAGCATCAGCTTGTAGAGAAAATCCGGGTTCATTTTAAGGGTAGCGTTGAAGAAATTATTGTCAACATAACACACTTCTGTGGTTTCTAATGCAGTTCCGGTAACGGGATAAATTGTGTCCATGCCTAACCCCCGGTGACCTACAATATCACCATCGTGCGCGATACGGAGGATGAGTTCTTTGTCGTCATCCCAGTGTTTGTGTACTTTGACAAGTCCATGGTGAATAAAATACATGCCTTTCATTTCTTCCCCTTCATGGAAAAGGGTTTCACCTTTTTTCAACTGGAAAACTTTCCGGTGGGCATCTATAGCGGGCAACCATTCGGGTTGAACGGATTTACAGAGCAGACAGGTATGGTGGTCGCATTTCTTCTTCAGTTCCTTCATTCCTTGGGGAAGTTTCCACAATATTAACCTTACTTGCTTTCATAAAAAAGTCCTGCTGCTGCAAGTGATCC
>CAMLPA010000161.1 GCA_946481605.1 uncultured Flavihumibacter sp.
GCGGGTTTTACCCCGAGCGCTTTGGAACTGGTAGAAGTGGACGCGCTCCAGATCGTAAGCAAATTTGTAGACAGCAGCGCCGTTCCCATTACAGAAGATACCGCAGCACACCTGATTATTGAAGTGGATGGCAACCATATTGAAACACTGATGAGTGAAATGGAAGCCATCTCCGAATTGCTGATGCAATACGATATTGGTGAACTGTATTTCGCGGATGATGCCCAGCAAAAAGCGGAACTCTGGAAGCTGCGCCGCCGTACAGCCGAAGCGGTTAAAGTGAACGGTTATACCATTGAAGAAGATACCGTGGTGCCCCGTGCCGAACTGCCCGCATTGATCCGTGGGGTAAAAGAGTTGGGCGTGAAATACCAGTTCCACGCCGTTTGTTACGGACACGCGGGCGATGGTAACCTGCACATCCGCATCAACAAACCCGGCTTGTCCAACAGCCAGGACGATCCTCAAATGATTGAAGGACTCCGCGCCCTGTTCGCTTTGGTAAAAAGCCTGGGCGGAACCATCAGCGGAGAGCACGGTATCGGGCTGATCCAGAAAGGTTACATGGACATCGTTTTCGAAGAAACGAACCTGCAACTGATGCGTGCCATCAAAAAGGCTTTCGATCCGCACAATATCCTCAACGCCGGGAAAATATTCGATTAGGCATTCCCGCTGGTTTTAAAAGATGTTAAATGTGTTGTACGGCAAGTATCGGCGTACGCCATACTGAAAGGTTGTGTACATTTACGCACCCCTTTCAGAAGATGAACCATTTCAATCATCTTAAAAACTTTGTATGAAAAAAGTCTTTTCGTTCGCGGTATTATTTTGTTTACTGTCTACTGCTTTGTTCGCGCAGGACAATGAGGACGGTGAAGAACGCACAAAGGGTTTTGACCGATCCAAACTGTTCGGAGGCGGGAACTTCGGGCTGGGATTCGGCAGCAACAATACTTTCATCAACATTTCCCCTCAACTGGGTTATCGTTTTACCGAACATGTTGCGGCGGGTGCAGGGGTTAACTTCATTTACAACAAAGTGCGCTTCGGCGGTTTTGAAGATAAGCTGGGTTTTGCCGGACTGAACGTGTTCGGAAGATTATATCCCCTGAAATACATTATTCTCCACGCCCAGCCTGAACTGAATTATTCCTGGGGAAAGTTTAAGGACCTCGGCAATAATGTTACGCAGAAATATGAGGGGAAAATCATCCCGTCTATGTTGGTAGGCGGAGGTGCGAATATTCCTACGGGCGGTAACGGTGCCTTTACCATTATGTATTTGTATGACCTCGTGGATGATGCGCGTTCTCCCTATTCTACCAATCCGTTTTTAAGTTTCGGATTTAATATGGGGTTCTGATCACCTTGCCAGCACCTTATTGATCAACATGCCGGGGTTTTCGCAGAAATGAATCCTGTCTTCCACGGGGCCATACAGGAAGCCTTCCCGCTCCATTGTTTTCAGGTGTTGCAGCAATGGGGCGTAAAAACCGATGGTATTCAGGATGTAGATGGGTTTGTCGTGAATTTTCAGTTGGTTCCAGGTGAGCATTTCGAAAAATTCGTCCATGGTGCCGAAGCCGCCGGGCAGGATGATGGCTGCGTCGCACAATTCGTACATCATTTTTTTCCGGGTGTGCATATCCGGTACCACGATCAGCTCGGTGATGCCTTTGTGCTGCTGCTCCCATTCCAGCAAAACCTGTGGGATTACACCCATAACGGTACCGCCGGTCACCATTACGGCGTCGGCGAGTTTGCCCATCAGGCCTTTGTTGCCACCGCCGTATACCAGTTTGATGTTCAGTCCCGCGAGCATACGGCCTAACTCACTGGCATGTTCTGCATAAGCGGGGTTCTTTCCATCCTGGGAGCCACAAAACACAGCAATCGATCGGATTTCCATAAAAAACCTTTATTTTGAAAAAATTCATTTCCAACAAGTTGGCCTAAAACAAATATAATGTCTGCATCCCTGCTTTTTACCATCGTGCTCATTTATTTCGTGGTGTTGCTGGCGGTGGCTTTCTATACTTCCCGTAATTCCAACAACGATTCTTTTTTTATCGGCAATAAAAAATCGAACTGGATGCTGGTGGCCTTCGGCATGATCGGCACCTCGCTCAGCGGGGTTACATTTGTTTCCGTGCCGGGAACCGTGGGCGGAGCGGGCTTCGCGTATTTCCAGGTGGTGATCGGCTACCTCATCGGTTACCTGCTGATCGCTTTTGTGTTGCTGCCCCTGTATTACAGGCTCAACCTTACTTCTATTTACAATTATCTTTTGCAGCGTTTCGGCGTAGTTTCTTATAAAACGGGCGCCTTGTTTTTCATCATCTCCCGTACTTTGGGGGCCACGGCACGTTTGTTCCTGGTGATCAATGTTTTGCAGATTTTTATTCTCGATAATTTAGGCGTGCCGTTCTGGGTTACCACGTTCATTATCCTGCTCATGATTGTATTGTACACCTATGAGGGGGGCGTAAAAACCATCGTATTTACAGATACCCTGCAAACCACGTTTATGTTGCTGGGGTTGGTGATCTGCACCTGGTACATCATGACCAATATCGGTGAGACCTTCGGCTCCACGATGACCATTCTCGCAGAAAAAAACTATACACGCATCTTCAATACAGACGTCAACAGTTCCTCTTATTTTCTGAAACACATATTGGGCGGGGCTTTCATTACAGTAGCCATGACAGGACTTGACCAGGAAATGATGCAAAAAAACATCAGCGTAAAGAACCTGAAAGATTCGCGGAAAAACATGCTGAGCTTCAGCGTGGTGATGGCGTTGGTGAATTTCCTGTTCCTTTTCCTGGGCGGGTTGTTGTACCTGTTCGCAGAAAGCCGTGGCATCAAGGTACCTGCCGATGATCTTTTCCCTACGGTTGCACTTCAGTTCATGCCTACGGCAGTGTCCATCATCTTTATCATTGGCCTCATTTCCGCTTTGTTCCCCAGTGCCGACGGGGCGCTCACCGCACTTACTTCTTCCTACTGTATAGACATCATCGGGTTAAAACGCCGGGAGGACTGGGACGAAAAGAAAAGAAAAAAAGTGCGGCTGGCGGTGCATTTCACTTTTACCCTGATTTTTTTCCTGGCAGTGATGGGGTTCAAATGGATGAACAACAAATCGATTATTGATGTAATCCTGAAAGTGGCCGGGTTCACTTACGGTCCCTTACTCGGTTTGTTCGCCTTCGGCATCCTTACAAAACGTTCCATCAACGACAAACTCGCACTGGTCGTGTGTTTGCTTGCTCCCACATTGATCCTGGCCGTGGATTTTCTCAACAATCCCGCATGGTACGAAGCCCAGTTAAAATTGGGTGGAAACTGGCTTGAAAGCGTGAAATCATGGTCGGAAGGGGTGTTCGGTTCCTTCAGGATCGGCTACGAAATACTCATTTACAATGGCATTGTTACTTTCCTGGGATTATGGGCCATTTCTAAACCTGCTGTAAAACCTTCATTATAAGTATCTTTGCCAGAAAGCATTGGATATTGTTTCACCAGAAATAACGGCTTATGCCGACCGGTTCACCAGCGCCGATGATCCTTTGAGGGAAATGTTGCTGAAGGATACGCTGGAAAACCACCCGCATGCGCACATGGTGAGTGGCCGGCAACAGGGACGTTTCCTGGAAATGGTGAGCAGGATGCTGCAGCCGCGCCGGATACTGGAAATCGGCACCTTCACCGGTTACAGCGCACTTTGTCTGGCGGAAGGATTACAGCCCGATGGCCAACTCCATACCCTTGAACTGAGAACGGAAGATGCCCAAAAGGCACAAAACTATTTTAACAGGTCGCCACACGCTGCCCGGATAATTTTACATACCGGTAATGCGTTAGAAGTGCTGCCGGAACTGGAGGAAACCTGGGACCTGGTGTTCCTGGACGCCGACAAAACCGCTTACCTTTCTTATTTTGAAATGGTGGTGGAACGCATCCGGCCCGGCGGTATATTACTGGCAGACAATGTGTTGTTCCACGGGCAGGTGTTGGAAGAACCCATTAAAGGAAAGAACGCCAAAGCCATCCATGCCTTCAACGAGGCGGTGGCCAACGATCCCAGGGTGGAAACTGTATTGCTCACCATACGCGACGGCTTGCTGATGGTGCGCCGGAAATAAAAACTTAATTTCGTTGTG
Source organism: uncultured Flavihumibacter sp. (assembly GCA_946481605.1). Next base: position 4,173 of record CAMLPA010000161.1, read on the forward strand.
ATGAAAACCAGATTGATTATTACCGCATTGCTGCTGATCTCCGCATTCACTTTCGCGCAGCAGCCTCAAAATCCTGAAATCCTGGAATACATCAGGCAATACAAGGACATCGCCATGCAGGAAATGATCAGGACAGGCGTTCCCGCGGCCATTAAACTGGCACAGGGTATCCATGAAACCCAGGCAGGGAAAAGCGATCTCGTGAAAAGATCCAACAACCATTTCGGGATCAAATGCAAAACCACCTGGACCGGTGAAAAAGTGTACCACGATGACGACGCCAGAGGGGAGTGCTTCCGCGCTTACCAACGCTCCGAAGATTCTTACCGCGACCATTCCGATTTCCTCCGTAACAACCAGCGGTACGGTGCCCTGTTTACCCTGAAACCTACGGATTACGAAGGATGGGCGAATGGATTAAAGAAAGCCGGTTACGCCACCAACCCCAGGTACCCGGCCATCATCATCAAACTCGTAGAAGACTATAACCTTCAATTGTACACGGAAGTAGCATTAGGATTGGCCAAAGAGCCGGATATGATCCTGGTGAAAAATGACAATCCACCCGCACCAATATTCGTTCCCACAAAAAATACAGTTGCAACTACTCCTGTTGTAAAACAAACTACGATCAGCAATACGATCAGCAAAAAACAATGGCCAGCCGGAACATTCACGGTAAACGATACAAAAGTGGTTTTCGCGCCCGCAGGCACGTCCTTGCTGGCCCTGGCACAGGAACACCGCATCAACCTGCCGCGTTTGCTCGATTTCAATGATATGGACGATAAAGATGTGCTGGAAGAAGCACAACTGATTTTCCTGCAACGCAAAAGAAGAACGGGGGCCGCGGAACACCATATTGTAGCCGAAGGCGAATCGCTGTACGCGATCGCACAAGAAGAAGGCATCAGACTGGAAAATCTACTCGAACTGAACGGTTTGCAAAAACATTTCAGGCCCGCTTCCGGTGAAAAACTTTATCTGCGTACAAAGAATCCAGGAACAGTTGCCGCTTACACAGCAGCCACCGTTACTACCATGAACAGGAACACCACGCCTGCACTGAATAAAAACACGGTGTACCATACTGTTCAGCAAAAAGAAACGTTATACAGCATTGCAAGAAGGTATGCCGTATCGGTGAATGAGTTGCGGGAATGGAACGGACTGGCGGGAGAAGGACTCAGGATCGGACAGCAATTGATCATTCAAACCCCTGCCTATGCACAGGATTCAGGTACTCGATAAATCTTTTGAACCCTATCTTTCCAGCGCCGAAATTTCGGCGCGGGTAAAAGAAGTGGCTTCGGAGATCAATGCTGGTTATGAGGGAAAGAAGCCGTTGTTCATCGCTATCCTGAACGGGTCTTTTATGTTCGCCTCCGATCTTTTTAAGGAAGTGACCATCGACGCGGAAATTTGTTTCATCAAACTGGCATCGTACAAAGGCACCAAATCAAGTGGACAGGTGGTAACAGCCATCGGGCTGGACATAGACATCTTTGGAAGGGATGTGATCATTGTGGAAGACATTATCGATACCGGTAAAACTCTCGATGCTTTCCTGCCCCAACTGATGCACCAGCAGCCTGCTTCTATGAAAATCGCCGCCCTGCTGCACAAACCCGAAGCAACCGTTTTCCCCATAAAGCCGGATTTCCTTGGCTTCTCTATTCCCGATAAGTTCGTAGTGGGCTACGGACTGGATTACAAAGGGTATGGCAGAAACCTTGACGCCATCTATAAGCTGGCGGAGTGATCCTGGCGCACCCAAATATGCGATCCGATTGAAAGTTGCCATTACTATACTGCTTTTATTGCAGGTATTGCAGGCTAAGGCCCAGTTTTACCTGAGAGGCGAATTGCGCGACGAAAGCGGGAAACCGGTGGCCAACGCGAAAATCGTACTCCGCTCCGCGGGTTATGTCTATTTCAGTGGTTCCTCTGGCGGATTTGGCATCACCAGCTCAACGGCTTCAGATTCCATTGATATTACCGCAGATGGCTTTTATCCGCATTCCGCAAAGGTGAGCGCACAGCAGTTCGCCGTTATTCCTTTAAAAACCATCTCGCGGAACAGCAGTATTCAGAAGCCCGGACTCAGTTCCTTCACGAAAGGCTTTGTGTTCAATGATGAATACCGCTGGACGGTGGGAACGGAAACCTACAGCAGTTTGCTGGAGAATGAGTTTATTGAGACCGGTAAATTCCCTGAAACCGGCTTCGCCGTGAACATCCACAAAGCTTCTTATTCCAACATCAGGCGGTTCCTGAATATGGAAAGCCCTGTTCCACCGGATGCCGTTCGCCTGGAAGAAGTTCTGAATTATTTCAATTTCAACTATAAAGCCCCGCCTCCCGACAGCGTGTGGGCCGGCTCTACCAGGTTGAGCGATTGCCCCTGGAACAAAAACAACAAGCTGCTGTTCCTGCAAATGAGCGCGAAAAAACTGGATATGGAGAAGGTGCCGCCCGGCAACCTCGTTTTCCTGATCGATATTTCCGGTTCTATGGACATGCCCAACAGGTTGCCGCTCCTGAAATCAGCTTTCCAACTGATGGTGGAGAACCTCCGCCCAACGGACACAGTCTCTATCGTAGTGTACGGCAGCACCGTTGGCGTATGGATGCCGCCTACCAGCGGCGCCGATAAAAAGACCATCAAAAAATACATTGAGGACCTTGCGCCCGGAGGTGCTACGGCAGGTGCTTCGGGTATTCTTTTCGCTTATGCGCTCGCGAAAAATAAATTCATCCCAGGCGGTAATAACAGGGTTATACTGGCCACGGATGGCGATTTCAACGTAGGACAAACTTCAGATAAAGAGTTGGAGGAGCTCATCGTAAAACACAGGATGGAAGGCATCTACCTCACCTGCCTTGGCGTGGGTATGGGGAACTACAAAGATTCCAAACTGGAAATGCTCGCCAAACGGGGAAACGGAAATTTCGCGTACCTCGACCATGAAAAGGAAGCAGAAAAAGTATTGGTTACCGAACTTACGCAAACACTCTATGCCGTAGCCAACGATGTGTTCGTTAACCTGAAATTTGATCCGGAACAGGTGGCGGGCTACCGGTTGATCGGCTTCGACAACAAACTCAA
>CAMLPA010000162.1 GCA_946481605.1 uncultured Flavihumibacter sp.
CCTGCATCGAACCTGCCGGCAACAAGCAGCGCTTGCAGGTCTTTCAGTGTACCCCTTTCATAACGGAAGGCGCGGAACAATTTCAGGGTCTCGAGGTAAGGAGATAGCTGATGGCCGAAATAAAACAGCTTTACCTGTCTTCCATTGCTGAAATATTGCTGAAGGGCCAGGTGTTGGTCTGAATTTTTTATAGCTGAATACCCCGGTCCTTCGGCAGAACCTTTGGTGATTACGATGGCGGCTTCCGGGTCGCTGATGACATGAAATGGAAACAGACTGAACCTGTTCCTGCGTGATTCTTTAAAAAACGCTGACTTATTTTCTGCCGTTATCTCAACCGGCTTTTGTAGTGCATTAATACCATATACCTTACGATGACCCGTGTTTTGAAGTATAAAATCCAGTTCTTCAACTGTCCAGGTTGCATCCAGGTCAACATACAGGTTGCTCGCTGGCGCAATAGTCCTGAAAGGGGTGTAGGGGATAACCTTGTATTCATTCCCGTTAAAAACAAACGCATCATCAGCAATAGCCGTTGCTTTCATGGTAATCTCCAGGTCGGGATGGTAGTTACCGCTGTACGTGAAACGATGCGCCGTTGAATCGGATGTTGAAAATTTTCGGGAGAAGGCAACGGAAGATGGGGCTGTGGCAAATGTGACCAGATGCTCAGCGGTGGCGCCAGCAGCTTTGGGTCCTTCAAAATAAAAGTCGCTGAACTGCAGTCGGTCACCTTTCAGCAACAATGGCGCTGAAATGCCTATTTTAAAAGTTCTGGGTGTGTTGCCCTGCACCGGGAACACCCTTACCGAAACCGTATTGCCTTCCCGCCAGTGCACCACAGATGGATCTCTGCTTTCAATGCCAACAATGGTGTTGTACGCCTGTTCGGCTTTTTCCTTTGTAGTAAGAATGCCTTTTTCTTCAATACCGTTTATCCATAAGGAAAGCGAACTTACCACTGCTCCTTCAGACAAATGAAAAGTATAGATGGCTTCCTGTGGACCAGACCTGGAATGATTTGTATTTTTAACCCTGAGCGTTTTCTCGGTATAGCACAAACGCAGTTTCGGCCAAATGGTGGTTGTAGTGGCAACATGATCCGTAACCAGTTCCGTTCCACGCCACAACCGTTGTTCAGCCTCGTGCCCTGCATCGAACAACGACTCCAGTATTTTAACCCGTTCCTCTTCGCTAAAATGAAGGCCGGGGGAAAAGAAGCTTGCCGTCATAATCAATGGATCATGGTATATCCTGTCTCCGAAATTCCGCCCGGGTAAACCACGCCAGAAAGTGCCGTTGCTGCTTTTATCGGCAGTAACATAGCTAAACCCCGACCGGAGCACAAGGCCGGTAAAATCATGCGCTGGTATTTGTCTGGCAGCATTGATCCAGGTAGGAAGCCCGTTTTTAGAAAGTGCCGAATTGTTATCCGAAATCTTATTCAGTTCTTCCACCTTCAGCCGCCAGCAGATGCTGTAAATAATAACAACAAGCGCTGCGCTTCCCAAACCAATATAGAACCATGTAATCCGTTGTCCTTCCCTTACAGCACACCTTCGGATTAACAACAGGATGTAAATACAAAACAACAAAGGTACAAACGTATGGAGGGAGATGCCCAAAACCAGTGCCAGCAACATACTTACCGGCATTATGGGAAGAAGGTATATGCTTAAATAGGCAAAACCTGCAAACGCGATCCCGGCTATAAACAACTGAACATGTTTTAACCGCGAATGAAAAGGTACTATTTCAAAAAAAAGAAAGTTGAGGCAAAAGATATACAGCAGCACCATAAACCATACAACAGTGGTTTCAAATACAGCCATTTCCCTGTTTAACGCAAACGCACTGATCAGCGCCAGCGTGAGGCAGGAAAATGCAGGGGAAAAACTTTCGTCCCGGATGAAAACCTGCCCTTTAAAACAGATGATAAGAAAGAAGACAGCCGTAAGGATATGGTTCACAAAAAACATCCCTGTATTATTTGTTCCAGGATCTTCCGATAACAAAGGGAAGATGAAGAGCAGCAGCGAAATTGCGATAAACAAAAGCCCTGTACCAATAGATTCCTGCCTGAGATGGTAGCTGATTCGGTTCATGGTGTAAGGTAATTTTACTTTGTATTACAAAGTGGATTGGTTAAGAAAAAGCCCTGAAAGGGCTATTTGAAAAGTGCTTTGTATTTCAAAGTTAATAAGAATTTTGAAGCGACAAAATCTTTTAGAAATATTTTCAGTTTGCTTTTAAGTTTTTAACCTGGTTGTTTTGCCAGAGGTAGATAGGTAGGGAAGAGGCTTTAAGGGAGAAGGATGGAATGAAGGAAGGTGTGGTGAATTGAATACTTGTAAAAATGCATCGTCATTTCCTGCATAAAAAGAGGGTGTATCCTATTTCTGATACACCCTCTTTGTTTATACTGATTTTATGTTATTACCAGCATTTATCCTAATAGTGCCACCGCACAAATGCCTCCATTGCTGCATACTGCGTTAACCCCAACTGCGCATACAGGTTGGCGGTATTGCTGTTCCTGTCTTCGGCACGTTGCCAGAACTCCCTGGAATCAGAACCTTGGAAAGGAACCATGTCTTTCTGCGACTGGTGTATAAAAATGCCGAAACGTTTTTTCATCACCTGGTCGGGACTCATTGGGATAGCCATTTCTATTTCAGAAATATCCCATTCCTGCCAGGCGCCTTTGTACAGCCAAACCCAGCAATCGCTGATCCAGGTTTCGCCCGCTTCTTTCAGGCGGCGCATCGATTCAAAAATAATGTCGAGGCATACTTTATGTGTACCATGCGGATCGGCCAGGTCACCCGCGCAATATACCTGGTGTGGTTGTATCTTTTTAAGCAGTTCCATGGTGATGCGGATGTCTTCCTCGCCCATGGGGTTCTTCTGGATGGCGCCGGTTTCGTAGAAGGGCAGGTTCATAAAATGCCATTGTCCTTCCTTCAGGCCAACGTAGCGGCAGGTGGCGGCCGCTTCTCCGCGACGGATCAGTCCTTTGATGGAACGGATCATCGGGGTATCAAGGTCGTTCTTCTTTTTCCCCGCGATGAATTGCTGCGCTTCGGCGAGAATGCTTTTCGATTTTGTATTGTCGCTGCCGGAAATTTCTTCAAAACCAACGGCGAAGTCGATAAAACGGGTTACGAACTCATCGGTAACGGCGATGTTGCCGGAGGTTTGGTAGGCCACATGCACTTCGTGCCCCTGGTCGTGCAAACGCATGAACGTACCGCCCATGGAGATGATGTCGTCATCAGGGTGGGGGGAGAAGATCAGGCACTTTTTAGGGTAGGGGGTAGAGCGTTCCGGGTGGGCGGGGATTACGGCATTCGGTTTTCCGCCGGGCCATCCGGTAATGGAGTCGCGGAGCATGTAGTACACCTGGAGGTTGATTTCGTAGGCGTCTCCTTTTTCCACGAGCAGGTCGCTCAGACCATTGTCGTTATAGTCACTTGTAGTGAGGCTGAGCACGGGTTTGCCGGTTTTCAGCGACATGTTCACCACTGCTTTGCGGATCATTTTGGGGGTCCATTCACAATCTCCCGTGAGCCAGGGCGATTTGTAACGGGTAAGTTCAGCGGCGGCCACTTCATCCAGCACGAACTGGCAATCATTATGGTCCTGCAGCAGGGAGGCGGGAATCTGGTCGGTAACCGGTCCTTCCACCGCTTTCTGTACGATGCCGGCTTTCATGCCCCAGGCCATCAGGATTACTTTACGCGCCTTCATGATGGTGCTGATACCCATGGTGATGGCGAGGCGCGGCACTTCAGATATATTGCGGAACTCGTGGGAGTTGGCGATCCTGGTGGAATTGTCGAGGGTGATGAGCCGTGTTTTGGAATAGATGGCGGAACCGGGTTCGTTGAAACCGATATGGCCGTTGTTGCCGATGCCCAGCACCTGGAGATCGATACCGCCTGCGCGTTCGATGCGTTCCTCGTATTCCGCACAATGTTTTTTTACATCTTCCTTCGCGATTTCACCGTTGGGGATGTTGATGTTGGCGGGGTCTATGTCTACATGATCGAAAAGGTTGCGGTGCATGAACCTGTTGTAACTCTGCCAGGCATCATTGTCGATCGGGTAGTATTCATCAAGGTTAAAGGTGACCACATTTTGAAAACTCAGGCCTTCTTCGCGGTGGAGCCGAACCAGTTCAGCATACATGGAAATGGGCGTGGAACCCGTTGCCAGTCCTAAAACACATTTTTCGCCTTTGCTTTGTTTTTCTCTGATCAGTGCGGCTATAGCAGCGGCCACTGCACGAGAACCATCCTTCGGTGTTGCGTGGATCGCCACCGGGATCTTCTCAAAAGAATCTACCATGCTCATGTTGGTTGTTTAATTAGAGGATCTGAAATGGAGCCACGAAATTATAATCAATTTTCGGTAAACACCTAATTAATCGGGCATCAATCGGCAAAAAATAGCAAAAATGAGCAGGGAAAACGTTTGCGCAATAAATATTTAATAAAGAAGAAGTCTGATGCGATCGGTTGCGTGAAAAGCAACATAGACAGGCATTCCGGGTTAATGATATTTTCAGGCGCAAGAAGATATTGGCCCGGAGGTCTTATGGTAATATCTGCATGATTACGCTGATTTAACAATGCAAAGCAAATCGTATAAGGGATAACGTTATATTCCGATATAGCCTGAAATCATTTCTGACGTATCAAAAAAGCCTTTGGCAGGGTTGGTTTATTTTTTTTTCTTCCTTCAGCTATTCGCCACAAATTTCAACGTTTCTGCCAAGAGCATTTTTCCCATATAGTTGTTCAACCTATGCCCCCATTTTTTAACGTTCAATGCTTCGTGTAGCGCCCATCATGAAAGTTTGTCTATCGTCAGATTTGCATGAATTTGCGCTTTTGTTCCACAAAATAGTAGTTTTATGGAAATTTAATTGCACGAATATGCGTTTTTCTTCCTTTTTTTCTTACATTCGGAAACGAAGCATCTAGCGCCATTGGTGTTCAGGATGCCTGTCGAATTGAATTCCAAAACGCAAAAAAACTGCAATATGAGCATGAGACTATCTGTTTGCTTCATGGTGTTGGGATTGGTGTTGCTATCCGCGTCGCTCCAGGCGCAGCAACGCATCAGCGGGCGGGTTACCGACAATTCAGGTGCCGGTCTGCCCGGCATTTCGGTTCAGGTAAAAAATGCAGCTACCGGAACCTCCACGGGAATAGATGGAAATTATTCCCTGAACACAAATCTTACACCAGGCAATTACATCCTCGTTTTTTCAGGTATTGGTTTCAAAACAAAAGAAACCGCATTTCAACTTTCGGGTAATAACGAAGTTACCGTTAACCAGACTTTGCAGGAAGATGTGCTCGGGCTGGATGAAGTAGTGGTTACCGGCACCAGTTCCGGAACCACCCGAAAGCAACTGGGCAGCTACATTGCTTCTGTAAAGGGAGATGCCATTACCAAGGCCGCGCCTCCCAATGTATTGGCCGCTTTGCAGGGCAAAACCCCGGGCGCCCAGATCACTCAAAACAGCGGCGATCCCGGTGGTGGGATGAGCGTGCGGCTGCGGGGCATCAGTACCGTGAACTCGTTAAGCGAACCGCTGTATATTATCGATGGAGTAATCGTGAGCAACAGTGCCAGAAGGGTTACCAACGCAATGGCCAACTACGATGGTGGTGGCGGATTGGAAAACGTAGCGCCCAACAGGATGATCGATATTAATCCGGCTGATATTGAAAGGGTGGAAGTGTTGAACGGAGCAGCCGCTGCGGCCATATACGGCAGCCGTGCCAACGCTGGCGTGGTGCAGATATTCACCAAAAGAGGCAGCGGCGGTAAACCGGTGATCAGTTTCACAACAGGGGTAAACCTGAACCAATTGCGCAAGTCTGTAGGACAAAGCGATGCGCCGGTGAAATTCGGTGGTCCAACAGATGGTCCCACCGCACAAACACAGGATATCCTTAATACAACACTCACCTCTACCACGCCGGTAACCCGGTACAATTACTGGGACTATATTTTCAGGGATGGTATCGGTAACGACAACAACATCTCCATCCGTGGTGGTACGGATAAAACAAAGTATTTCGTTTCTCTCTCGCATTTTTTCAACCAGGGTATTATTGAGGGAACGGATTTCAGAAGGATGAGTATGCGCGTGAATGTGGACCAGGAGCTTGCCAAATGGGTGACGCTCTCCGCCGGGCTTAATTATATAAACAGTCATGCCAACGAAAAACCCGATGGCAACTCGTTCTTCAGTCCGATGAACAGCGTGACCATCATCGGTAATTTCCACGACATCCGGCAACGCGACGCGAACGGAAACATCAGGGCGATCGGTGAGTTAGGAAGGGTGAACCCCGTAAGTGTGATAGAAGACATCAAACAAAAGCAGGAAACCAGCAGGATGATCGCTTCTCTGGGCTTGAAAATGCGGCCCTTCAGAGATTTCACGCTCGACTATATGATGGGGATCGATAACCTTAACCAAGGCGGCTCAACATTTATTCCACCTTATGCTTACAACGTAAGTACAGGGTTCTTTGGAGGGGGAAATCCGGCCGCTGCAACTTATAATCCCGCACTGAACGGGTACGCAAGCGTAGGCGCCAACAGGCAATTTCTGATTAACCATGAAATCAATGCCACGCTTACCAAAAATATTGCGCCCTCGCTGGTGAGTACCACACAACTCGGGTACTCCCTTCAATACGAAAAAGGAGATTACTCCGTGCTTCAAGGTATAGGAATGCCTCCGGGCGGTATTGAAGTAGTGAGCGCAGCCATCACCACACAACCGGGAATCGACAGCAGAAGTGAAACCTCCATTTCAGGCGCTTACCTGCAACAGAACTTTAAGTTGAAAGACCGTTATTTCCTTACCCTCGCCGCAAGGCTGGATGGCAGCAGCGTATTCGGTGAAGACCAGCGCGACCAGCTTTACCTGAAAGCCAGCGGCAGCTACGCGGTAAGTGATGAGGATTTCTGGGAAAAGATGCCTTCATGGTGGGACTTCTTCAAACTGCGCGCGGCTTATGGTGAGAGCGGGAACCTTACGGGAATAGGCGCTTTCAGCCGGTTCAATGTGTACAATGTTGGCCAATACATTGGAAGATCAGCTTTCACTTCACCCGGACAAATCGCCAATACTTCCGTGAAACCTGAAGTGCAGAAAGAGCTTGAAGTAGGAACGGATATGGCTTTCTTCAACAATCGGCTCAGCCTTACATTCAACTGGTACAATAAAAAAGTGGAGGACCT
>CAMLPA010000163.1 GCA_946481605.1 uncultured Flavihumibacter sp.
GAAATATTTTGTGACCGGCTACAGCAGTTTTGGCTGCAGCGCCACCGATTCCATCGAGCTCAGGGTGAAACAACCTTTCACCATCAGCTTCAGTTCAGCCGATACAGTTTGTGCGGGGGAATCTGTTCGGCTTTTCGCCAGCGGTGCGGAACTGTATTCGTGGACACCCGGCACTTCCATCAGCAATACTTCCGTCCCAAATCCTACCGTAAAACCTTCGGTTACCACCACCTACCAGGTTATTGGCCGGGACGACAACAACTGCTTTACCGATATCGGAAGCGTAACGGTTACCGTGTACCCCGTTCCTGTGGTACAGGCGGGAACCGATATTACGATACCCGTTGGTTCCGGTGCGACCATCTCCGCCAGTTTTTCAACGGATGTCACCAATATACAATGGGTGCCAGCCACCGGATTGAGTTGCGCCGATTGCCCGGCACCATTCGCCAGTCCGAAAAACACCACCACCTACCGGGTTACCGGCAGCAACCCGGGGGCATGTGCCACCACCGATGAACTCACGGTGCATGTGGTTTGTAACGACGGCAACCTGTTTGTTCCAAATACCTTCTCCCCCAATGGCGACAACATGAACGACATCCTCTATCCCCGGGGAAAAGGTATTTACGGCATCCGCTCCTTCCGGATTTATGACCGGTGGGGACAGCAGATTTTTGAACAACGAAATTTTTTGGCCAACGAACCCAACAAAGGTTGGAACGGGACGTTTAAGGGTAAATTACTTGATCCGAACGTATTCGTTTATACACTGGAAGTAGTTTGCGAAAACAACCAGGTGCTTCTTTTTAAAGGAAATATCACCCTGGTGCGTTAAACGGAATAGTTTTTGCACATTGCTTCCTGCTACCAAACAAACCACTATTGTACCCGCTTCATTATACCCGGCTGCTGCTTACCCTGTTCGTATGTCTGGCCTTTAAGGCCGCCCATGCGCAGGTCCCGGTGGCACAGTTCACAGCCAATGTTACCCAGGGCTGCGCACCATTATCGGTAAGATTTACGGACCAGTCCACCGGATCGCCCCAGTTCTGGAACTGGGATTTCGGGAACGGGCAGTTGTCGAATCTTCAGAACCCCACTGTTAATTTCTCGACACCCGGAACCTATACCGTAACACTGGTAGTACGCAACCAGGATGGGGTGGATGGTGAAACGAAAACAGGTTATATCACAGTTAATCCTTCGCCTGTTGCCGCTTTTAGCGCCAACCTCACGGAGGGCTGCCTGGGCAGCACCATTCGTTTTACCGACGGCTCCACGGATGCGGGGGGGACAATTACGGCCTGGAGCTGGGATTTCGGAGACGGCACTACCTCCACCCAACGCAACCCCAGCAAACAATACACCGCGAATGGTTTTTACACGGTAACGCTTACCGTAACCAGCAGCACCGGCTGCCGGAGAACCGTTTCACGCGGAAGGTATATCCGAATCCTTTCGGGCATCACCAACGAATTCAGGTATGCACAGGATAGTGTTTGTCGTGCCCCCTTCCCTGTGCGCTTCACCAATGAGAGCGCAGGCCCCGGCACCCTTTCTTACAACTGGAATTTCGGTAACGGAACCAGCAGTACTGAAAAAGACCCTACGGCAAATTTTTCTGCGCCGGGAACCTACAATATTACCCTGGTCACCACCAGCGCTTTAGGTTGCAGCGAAACACTCACACGTTCGATCACGGTTACTGGGGCGACGCCGGTAATTTCAGCGGGTACTGTCGCTTGTATAGAAACGCCGTTTCCCTTTACCAACAATAGCACCCCCAACCCGGTTTCAAGTACATGGGATTTTGGCGATGGCAATACCTCGACCGCAATAGCTCCCAGCCATACCTACAATACAGCCGGAACATACCAGGTAAAACTTGTTACAGACTTCGGCTTTTGTAAAGATTCAGTGACGCGTCCGCTAACGGTGGCACCTCGTCCGGCAGTAAACTTCTCAGCCACAGGCAGAACAGCGTGTGCTGCGCCACTCACCACAAATTTCACAGCAAACGCGCCAGGTGCGGTTTCCTGGAACTGGGACTTCGGAGATGGCAATACTTCAACAACGGCCAATCCTGCTCATACCTATACGAACCCGGGGAATTATAATGTAACCCTCACCATAACAAATGGGAACGGATGCACCAATACAATCAAGCACGACAACTTTGTCCGAATTCGTCAACCACAGATAAATACAGCCAGTATGCAAGGAGCGGGGTGTGCTCCCTATACTTACCGCCCCGTACCCGTTGTGAACACGGTTGTTCCCATAACATCATGGCTTTGGGACTTTGGCGATGGCACCACAAGCAACCTGCAGACCCCCACCCATGTTTACACAAATACAGGCAATTACACCGTAACACTTACAGTGGGCGGTCCGGGATGTAATACCACGGTTACCGCTACCAATGCTGTGCGGGTAGGCTCCACCCCGGGCGCCGCCTTCACCAGTTCTGCCACCCAAAGTTGCGTAGGCTCCGGCATCCAGTTCACCAATACCTCCGCCCAAAGTGACGCCTGGGAATGGGACTTCGGAGACGGCAATACTTCCACAGAAGAAAACCCGGTTCATTCGTATACGCAACCGGGAACCTACACCATCCGGTTTGTCGCTATCAACAACGGTTGCAGGCAGCAAATCACGAATACTGATTACATCACGGTATTGCCACCACTTGCAAGATTTGATTTTGCAGTTCAATGCCCTGACTTCAGAGAAGTGGCCTTTACAAACAATTCCCTTATTGATATTGCGCAACCCGTTTCTTATCTCTGGGAATTCGGCGATGCTGCTGCATCTTCATCCACCAACGAAAATCCGAACTTCACTTTCCCATCCATTGGATCCTATAATGTGTCCCTCACCGTAACAAACGGCGCCTGTTCCCACCGGCTTCAACGTGAAGTAATTATTACCTCGCAACCCGCTGATGTTTCTGTTTCCAACAACAATGCCTGCAAACACGAACGTATTACTGTAAGCGCCATCAACAGCGACCCGGCGCTGATACGAACTTACGAATGGCGCATCAATGGAGGCACACCTTTCGCCGCGGGCAGAAGTTTTGATACGAGCTCCGCCAGCAACGGCAACTATACGATCAGTCTTACCATTACAGATATCAACGGGTGCGTCACCAGTATCGGCACCCCTGTTTCGATCACAGTAACGGGTCCGGTATCCGGACTCAGCGCCAGCAATACAGGTGCATGTGTGAATGGCGACATCACACTGAACAGTACTGCCACTTCTTCAAATGGTATCAGCCGTTACAGGTGGGATTTTGGCGACGGAAACATTGTTGACAACAGCACTGCATCCGTTGTGCACCGCTATGCCAATTCCGGCAATTACCTTCCATCCCTCACGGTGGCGGACACACGTGGCTGTACCGATACCGCATTTATTCCCGTGGCGCTGCAGATTACCAATCCGAAGGCGGGATTCGACATTTCAGATACATTATTCTGTCCAACCCTTCCCGTTCAGTTTACCGACACCTCTTCCGGCTACAACCTCAGCTACCGCTGGGATTTCGGGAACGGAAATACATCTGCCGAACAAAATCCTACCCAGGAATTCAGAGGCGGAGACACCACCTACACGATTTTTCTTGAAGTGACCGATGGCTATGGCTGTGTGGATTCTATCCGGAAAACAAACCTGATCCGCATTGTTAATCCCGTAGCCGCATTCACAGTTTCCGACAGTCTTTTTCTTTGTGCGCCCGCAGAAGTTCAGTTTACCAATCAAAGCGCGGGCTATGAAGACCTGCTTTGGGACTTCAATAACGACAATACTTCCACGCTGGAGAACCCGAACCAGTTCTTCAACAGTATCGGCGTATATAACGTAAAACTATACGCGTACGGCTTCGGTGGATGCGTCGATTCCGCGGTGCAAGCTATCCGTTTTCCCGATCCCGGTACCACGGTAATGAACTATTCGCCCATCACAGCATGCAATGAAATCACCACGAATTTCAATATCTCACCCATAGAAGGATTAGCCTACAATTTCTTATTCGGAGATGGACAGGATACCACAGGCAGAACATCATTTTCCTACCATTACGGATCTCCTGGCACCTACGCGCCGCGCATCACCTATACAGATAGAATGGGCTGCATCGCGAGTGTGGGCGGTCCTTCCACTATCCGCGTGAGTGGCGCTATCGTTGCTTTCGCGAAGGATCGAAAAGAATTCTGCGACAACGGCGCGGTAAGCTTCACCAATTATACCATCCCACTTGCGGCAGATCCGATCAATTCCATCAACTGGAACTTCGGCGATGGCGGTACCAGTACTGACCAGAACCCCAGTCACCAGTTCATGCGTCCAGGCACTTTCCCTGTTACATTGAACGTATCTACACAAGCTGGATGTACCAGCACTTTCAGCGATACCATTCGTGTTTACAGAACGCCTTCGCCTATCATCAATACTTTGCCGGGGATATGTGTGTTTGATACCCTGGACATCAATGGCACACTTGCCTTCGCAGATACTTCCATCACCTGGAGATGGAGCATTGGCAACGGCATGAATTTAACGGGAGCGCAACACCGCGTTGTATTCAATTCTCCAGGAACCATTACGGCAAATCTTACTGCCGCCAACCTGTTGAATTGTACGGGCAGCACCAGCGCGACTATAGAAGTATATCCCTTGCCTGAAATCCAGGTGCCTGCCAATATTACGGTTCCTTCCGGCGGTTCCGCGCCACTGCAACTTTCCTACAGCCAGGAAGTAACCTCCTGGACCTGGACGCCCTCTACCGCATTGAGTTGTACCAATTGTGCCCAACCCATTGCCAATCCACAATTCAATACCGTGTACTCGGTTGCGGTGGTGGATCAGAACGGCTGCCGCAATACAGCGGAGGTGCCCGTTACCGTTATATGCAACACCCTGAACTTCTTTATTCCCAACACTTTCAGCCCGAATAAAGATGGCATGAACGATGTATTTTATCCGAGAGGAAAAGGTATTGAACGCATCGCTTCCATGCGCGTTTTCAACCGCTGGGGACAAATCATGTTTGAAAAACGGAACTTCGGGGCCAACGATCCGTCCATGGGCTGGGACGGAAACTTCCAGGGAAAACCCGCTTCAAGCGACACTTATGTATATGTAGTGGAACTGATTTGTGAAAACGCCACTATTATTCCTTACAAAGGAAACGTAACTTTAATCCGGTAATCCACAATATGAGACCAGCACTGCTGAAATACCTGTTCATTTTACTGCTTCTTCCCGGAGGTGTTTCCTATGCACAGGACATCCATTTTTCACAATTCTTCGAAGCGCCATTGCTACGGAATCCTTCGCTGGCAGGCATCTTCAATGGAGACGTGAGGGTGCAGGGCGTTTACCGTGACCAGTGGAACAGCTTCACCAACGCATACCGCAGCGGTTCTTTCAACATGGAATACAAACAGCCGGTGGGCAGGCAGGACGACTTTATCACCATGGGCCTCCAAACCGTGTACGATAAGGCGGGGTCCGTGGCCCTTACCACCACGCAGTTCCTCCCTGCATTGAACTACCATAAGTCGTTGAACAGTGATCGCAACATGTACCTTTCATTGGGATTCATGGGCGGTCTCGTACAGAAAAGGCTGGACCGTTCCCGCGTTACCACGAATAACCAGTACGATGGTAATGGCTATAACCCTTCCCTCCCCGACGGGGAATATTTCACGGATTTCAAACAAAATTACTGGGATGGCAGTGTGGGCATGAGTTTCAACTCAAACCTCAGCTCTAATGAAGACAACACATTTTTCATAGGCGCAGCTTACCACCACTTTAACCGTCCGCTCAATTCTTTTTACAAGGACCCCTCTGTAGGGCTTGAACCTAAATGGGTGTTCAGTTCTGGCGTGAAACTCGCGATAAACGAGTACTCCTTTTTTAACCTTCAGGGCGATTATTCCCAACAGGCAGGCAGCCAGGAAGTGGTTGCCGGGGCGTTGTACGGGCACAAGCTTGGAGACTTCCCCGACGATCCGCAATACATTATATATGCCGGTGCGTTCCTGCGCTGGCGCGATGCCCTGATTCCGGTGGTGAAGATTGATTTCAAACCTATGTCTGTAGCCATCAGTTATGACGTGAACGTTTCTCAGTTAAAAACCGCCAGCATGGGCAGGGGCGGCGTGGAACTCTCCGTTTCCTACATGGGCTTCCTGGACAGGTTCAACACTACCAGAGATGCTGTGCGCTGCCCCAGGTTTTAAGCCTGTATCCGTTAAAATACCGGTAGTAAAATGGTGATTTCACCGAATTGTCCTCAACAAACATGCTTTACCTTTGTTGGAGTAAACCGCTGCTATCTGGCATCGGATCATTTTATTCTAAAAAATAATCAAATATGGCAATTCAGACAGGACAACAAGCACCGGCGATCAGTTTGTACGATACAGAGAAAAACAAAGTAAACCTTGCCGACCTGAAAGGAAACAATGTGGTGATCGTTTTCTTCCCACTGGCATTTACAAGTGTTTGCACCGCCGAACTTTGCAGTATCCGTGACAGTATCTCCACGTATAATTCCGCTGACGCGAAAGTATTGGGCATATCGGTAGATTCCGTGTTCACATTGGGTAAGTTTAAAGAAGAACAGCAACTCAACTTCCCTTTGCTCAGCGATTTCAACAAAGAAGCATCCAAAGCATTCGATGTATTATATGAAACCTTCCCGGCATTTGAAATGGCAGGTGTAAGCAAGAGAGCTGCTTTCGTGATCGATAAAGAAGGGGTGATCAGGTATGCCGAGGTTTGTCCAACGCCAGGAGACCTTCCTGATTTCAACGCGATCCAGGAAACGCTGGCGAAACTGAACTAGTAGCGCATTGGCGGTTTTCTCTTTTTATAGCGCATTGCTCTGATTTTTAACCAGGGAAAATGTGTTGTTGGTGATCCCTGCGGAACTTTATAAGTGATCCGCAGGGGTTGCTGACCAATGTGATTACACTTGCCTTTGACCCGATTATATCAGTCTTGGATTGATCATATTAGTCTTGAACAGATCATATCCGGACCACAGGAACAAAAAATACCCAGTTCCGGCATCAAGCCGTAAGTATTATTGTACTCTCCCGGTATTTTCGCTTTTTTTTAAGGCTTTCTGTTTGTAAATTTGAAAGAACGTATTATTTTGGCAA